>JBEIDZ010000080.1:0-9091 GCA_040383215.1 Paracoccaceae bacterium
CGCGCGAAACCCCGCGCGCGCCCCGCCTGATCGGCGGGACAAAGCCCGGCGGCATCCTGAATACCGGGGCGCTCCAGGGCCTCGTCTATCTCGACAATCGCCGGCCCTTTGAGCGTCCGCTCATCCTCGGGACGGAAACGGTCAGCTTCTCGGCCCTGCTGACCTGCCGGCACATCGGCGCGCGCCCGGCCGGCATGGTCGAACAGGGGCCACGGACGACTGCCCGCTGGCCTGCGCCGCTCTTGCCGCAGACGCTCGGGGTGCCGCTCTGGTACGACACCAAACTGCGCGAGATCGAAGGCCGCGACCGTGTCACCGGCGCGATCCTGCGCCGGGATGGGCGGGAATGGCGGCTCGCCTGCGACGGGATCGTGGTCACCGGTGGCTTCCGCCCCGAGGATGCGCTCCTGCGCGCAAGCCATATCGCCCGCGATCCCGGGACCGGGGGCCCGGTGATCGACGCCTTTGGCCGCTGTTCGGACCCGGCCTATTTCGCCGCCGGCAACCTGTTGCGCGCAGTCGAAACCGCCGGCTGGTGCTGGGCCGAGGGCCGCGCCACTGCCGCCGCCATCACCCGGGCTCTTTCGACCGGATTGCCCGATCCCGCGCCAGCCATCTCGCTCAGGGGCGAGGCGCTGAAATACGCCATGCCCCAGCGCCCTGCCCCCGGTGGTGCCCATGCAGTCCTGCAACTCCGGATGGGCAGGCCCGCCCGCGGCCGGCTCCGCCTCTTTGCCGACGGGGCCGAGATCGCATCCCGCAGCCTTTCAGCCCTGCCCGAACGCCGCATCACGCTCCCGATGCCACCCCCCGGCGCCCAGGCCGAACTGCGTTTCGAGGAACTCTGAATGCCCGTCCTGGCCATCGATCAGGGCACCACAAGCACCCGCGCCCTTCTTGTCGACGCCGGCGGCGCGCGCCTTGTCCTGTCGCGCAGCCACCGCCAGCACTATCCCGCGCCCGGCCGTGTCGAACATGACGCAACCGAGCTTCTGGCCGATATCCGCGCCTGCCTCGACGCCGCCGAGGGCCTGCCCGTCACGGCCTTCGGGATCGACAATCAGGGCGAAAGCTGCCTCGGCTGGGACGCCGTCACCGGCGACCCTGTCGGCCCCGTCATCGTCTGGCAGGACGACCGCACCGCACCCGTGACCGACCGCCTGTGGGCCGATGGCTGCGAGGAGATGGTGCGCGCCGCCGCCGGCCTGCCGCTCGACCCCTATTTCTCGGCTGCCAAGCTTGGCTGGATCCTGCGGGAAAACCCAGAGGCGCAACGCCTGCACGCCCAGGGCCGGCTGCGCCTTGGCACGACCGATGCCTTTTTCCGCGACCGCCTGACCGGCCGGTTCGAGACCGACCCCACCACCGCCTCGCGCACCTCGCTCATGAACCTCGCCCACCGCGACTGGGACCCCGCGCTCTGCGACCTCTTCGGCGTGCCCCGCGACTGCCTGCCCGAAATCACCACGACAACCGGCGCGCTTGGCGCCGCCGCACGCCTGCCGCTCACCGCCAGCGTGACTGACCAGCAGGCGGCTCTGCACGGCCATGGCTGCTGTGCGCCGGGCGAGGCCAAGATCACCTTCGGCACCGGCGCCTTCGCGCTGGCCCTGACGGGCGATCTGCGCCGGGCCGAGGGCGTCCTGCCCACCATCGCCTGGGCGCGTGCGGGCGAACCGGCGGTCCACGCGCTCGACGGCGGGGTCTATGCCGCCTCTGCCGCCCTCAACTGGGCGCGCGACCTTGGCCTCTTCCGCGACTGGGCGGACATCGCGGCCTTCGACACCGCCCCCGCCATCGCGCGAGGGCTCGCCTTTGTCCCTGCGCTCGCGGGTCTGGCCTGCCCGCACTGGGACAGGCGCGCGCGCGGCGCCTGGATGGGCCTCGGGCTCGACACGACCCCGCGCGACATGGTGCAGGCCGTGCTCGAAGGCGTCGCTTTCCGCATGGCCGAGGTGATGGCAACCATGGAGCAGGCCATCCCGCTGCGCGACCCGATCGGGATCGACGGCGGGATGACCGCGAACCCCTGGTTCTGCCGTTTCCTCTCTGCCGCGCTCGGCCGTGCGGTCTTCGTCTCGGCCGAACCCGAACTCACCGCCCTCGGCACTGCAGCCCTTGCCGCGCATGGCGCAGGCGAAAGCCTCACCCTGCCGCGCCGCGGCGAACTGGTCGAAGCCGACCCCCTGCCCGCCGTCTGGCACGCCCGTTTCGCCGCCGCGCGGGCTGCGGTCCAGGGCTTTGGCGCCTCATCCTCGGCGCCCGCCTGACCGATCGCCTGCGGTCAGTGCGCAATCATCACATGCCGGACGGCGGTATAGTCCTCGAGCGCATACATCGACATGTCCTTGCCATAGCCCGACTGCTTCAGCCCGCCATGCGGCATTTCGTTGACCAGCATGAAATGCGTGTTGATCCAGGTGCAGCCGTATTGCAGCCGCCCGGCCACATCCATCGCCCGGCCGATATCGCGCGTCCAGACCGAGGAGGCGAGCCCGTACTGGCTGTCATTGGCCCAGGCCACCGCCTCGTCAGCCTCGCTGAAGCGCGTGACCGACACGACCGGGCCAAAGACCTCGCGCTGGACGATCTCGTCCTCCTGCCGCGCCCCGGCGATCACGGTCGGGCGGTAGAAGAAGCCCGGCCCTTCGGGCGCATCGCCCCCGGTCGTCACTTCGAGGTGGTTGAGTTCGCGCGCCCGCGTCACGAAGCTTGCCACGCGGTCGCGCTGGCGCAGAGAGATCAGCGGCGGGATTTCGTTCTGCGTGTCGTCCTGCGCCCCATAGACGAGCGAGGACGCCGCCGTGGTCAGGTCTGCGACCAGCCGCTCATAGACCTTTGGCGCGGCATAGACGCGGCAGGCGGCCGTGCAGTCCTGCCCGGCATTGTAGAAACTGAAGGCCCTGAGCCCGTTCACCACCGCCTCGAGATCGGCATCGTCGAAGACGATGACCGGCGCCTTGCCGCCCAGTTCCAGATGCGTCCGCTTGACCGATTTCGACGCCGCCTGCAGCACCTTCTTGCCCGTCGCGATGTCGCCCGTGATCGAGATCATGTCGACCCCGGGATGGTTGATGAGCGTATTGCCCACCGACCCGCCCTGCCCCACGACCACGTTGACCACGCCCTCGGGCAGCACATCGGCCAGGATGGCGGCGAGCTTGAGCGCCGTCAGCGGCGTCTGCTCGGACGGCTTCAGCACCACCGTATTCCCGCCCGCAAGCGCGGGGGCAAGCTTCCAGGCCACCATCATCAGCGGATAGTTCCAGGGCGCGATCGAGGCCACGACCCCCACCGGATCGCGCCGGATCATCGAGGTATGGCCCGGCAGGTATTCCCCCGCGACCGCCCCGTGCATGTTGCGCACCGCGCCCGCGAAAAAGCGGAAACAGTCCACGATCGCCGGCAGTTCGTCATTCGTCGCGGCATTGATCGGCTTGCCGCAGTTCATCGCCTCGAGCGCGGCAAAGGCGCCCGCCTCGGCCTCGATCCGGTCGGCGATCTTCAACAGCAGGTTCGACCGCTGCCCCGGCGTCGTCCGCGACCATGAGGCGAAAGCCCTGCGCGCCGCGGCCACCGCCCTGTCGATCTGGTCGGCATTGGCCTCGGGCAGCTTCAGGATCGTCGCGCCCGTGCGCGGGTTGAGGATCGTCTCCTCGGTCTCGGTCCCCGCCTCGAAGGCGCCGCCGATCAGCATCTTGGTCTGCATGGTCTTGTCTCCCTTCATCTCGCGGCTCACTTGCCGCCGCCCGCGACCGTTTCGGTCCCGCGGGTCAGGTAATAGGCGCCGAGGATCGGCAGGAACGTGACGATGACCACGACCATCGCCACCACATTGGTCACCGGGCGTTCGCGCGGCCGGACCAGTTCCTCGAGCATCCAGATCGGCAGGGTCTGCTGCTGCCCGGCGGTGAAGGTGGTCACGATCACCTCGTCAAAGCTCAGCGCAAAGGCGAGCATCCCGCCCGCCAGAAGCGCTGTCGCGATATTGGGCAGGATCACATGGCGGAAGGTCTGGAAGGCATTGGCGCCAAGGTCCATCGACGCCTCGATCAGGCTGCCCGAGGTGCGGCGGAACCGCGCCACGGCGTTGTTGTAGACCACGACAACGCAGAACGTCGCGTGACCCAGCACGATGGTCCAGAAGCTGAAGGGAATGTCGGCCAGGTTGAAGGCCGAGCGCAGCGAGATGCCCGTGATGATGCCCGGCAGCGCGATGGGCAGGATGACAAGGAGCGAGATCACCTCGCGCCCGAAGAACCGCGACCGGCTCACCGCCGCGGCGCAGAGCGTGCCGAGCACGAGCGCAATCAGGGTCGAGACCGCGGCGACCCGAAGCGAGAGCGAGAGTGCCGCCCAGATGTCGGGCCGTTCCCAGGCCGCAGCGAACCAGCGCAGTGTCAGGCCCGGCGGCGGCCATGTGTAGGAGGAATCCTCGGTCGTAAAGGCATAGATGAAGATGAAGAGGATCGGGACATGCAGAAACAGCAATCCCCCCGCCGCCGCAAGCTTGAGCCAGAGCGGCGCGCCGCCGCGGACCGCCGGGTCAGAGCGCATCGAAGGCCCCCCGCCGCCGGGCCCACCAGAGATAGAAGCCCATGATCACGATCGGCACCACGGCAAAGGCCGCGGCCAGCGGGATGTTCCCCGCCGTGCCCTGATACTGGTAGACGGCCAGCCCGATGAAGCGGGCCGACGTGCCCACGATCTGCGGAATGATGTACTCGCCGAGCGTGAGCGAGAAGGTGAAGATCGACCCCGCGATCACGCCCGGCAGGGCCAGCGGCAGAAGAACGGTGCGGAACGTCTGCGCGGGCGTGGCGCCCAGATCGCCCGCGGCCTCGACCATGCTGTCGGGCACGCGTTCGAGCGCGGCCTGGATCGGCAGGATCATGAAGGGCAGCCAGACATAGACAAACACGATGAAGGTTCCCGTCGGGCTGACCGACAGCGAATTGCCCCCGACCCCGAGCAGCGCAAGCCAGGCATCAAGTAGCCATGTCAGGTGCAGCTTGTCCAGAAACCAGCCGAGGATGCCCTCCTTGGCGAGGATCAGCTTCCAGGCATAGACCTTGACCAGATAGCTCGACCACAGGGGCAGCATGATGCCAAGGTAGAAGAGCGCCTTCCACCAGCCGCGGGCATAGCGGGCGGCATAATAGGCAACCGGAAAGGCGATGATCGCGCTGGCGACCGTCACCAGCGCGGCCATCACCACCGTGCGCAGGATGATGTCGAGATTGGTGGGGCTGAAGAGCTCGGCATAGGTCTTGAGCGTGAATTCATGGACGATCAGGCCGCTGAATTCGTCGATCGAGAAGAAGGACTGCGCCAGCAGCGCAAACAGCGAACCGAGATAGACGACCCCGAGCCAGAGTGCGGGCGGCGCCAGAAGCAAAAGCGTAAGCAGCCCCGGCCGGCGCCAGAAGGTATCGCTGATCCGGCCGGCCAGCGCGGTCACGGGCCGACCTTCATCGGATGCAGGTCGGCCTCGTCCCAGCTCAGGCCGACGGCCTCGCCCGGCCGGGGGCGCGGCCCGCCCTTTGGGATAAGCGCCGAGACCCGCGTACCCCCGGCGTCAAGCGCCACCCGCGTTGCCGCACCGAGAAAGCTGACCGCCGTCACGGTGGCGGGCAGGCCCTCCGGCCCCAGCCGCAGCGCCTCGGGCCTGAGTGCGGCTGGCACCGTGAGGCCCGTCAGCGCAGGCGGCAGCACGTTCGATGACCCGACGAAGCCCGCGACAAAGGGCACTGTGGGGCGATAGTAGATGTCCTCCGGACTGCCCACCTGGACGATCCGGCCCTCGTTGAACACGGCGATGCGGTCGGCCATCGACAGCGCCTCGCCCTGGTCATGGGTGACAAAGACGAAGGTGATGCCAAGCTGGCGCTGCAGGGAGCGCAACTCCTCCTGCATCGCCTCGCGCAGCTTGAGGTCAAGCGCGCCGAGCGGCTCGTCCAGCAGCAATACACGCGGCCGGTTGACGATGGCCCGCGCGAGTGCGACGCGCTG
This sequence comes from Paracoccaceae bacterium, assembly GCA_040383215.1. Lineage (GTDB taxonomy): Bacteria > Pseudomonadota > Alphaproteobacteria > Rhodobacterales > Rhodobacteraceae > JBEIDZ01. Next base: position 6,013 of record JBEIDZ010000080.1, read on the forward strand.
CCTCTGCCCGCCCGAAAGCTGCCCGGGCTTGCGCGCGCCATAACCCGGCAGCGCCACCATTTCGAGCGCCGCCTCCGCCTCGCGGTAGCGTTCCGCCCGCGGCTTGCCGGCGATCATCAGGCCGTAGGCGACATTGTCGCGCACATCGAGATGGGGAAAGAGGGCGTAGTCCTGAAACACCGTATTGACCGCCCGTCGGTAGGGCGGCACGCCGCGCACCGACTGGCCGAAAAGGCGGATATCGCCATCGCTCGGCTGGTCGAACCCCGCGATCAGCCGCAGGCAGGTGGTCTTGCCCGAGCCCGAAGGCCCGAGCATCGCGAAGAACTCGCCCTCGGCAATGTCAAGGTCAACCCCGTCCACGGCGCGGACGGTCCCGAAATGGCGCGACACGCCGGTGAAGGAGACGGCAACGGTCATCTGGTTCCCGAACAACCAGGGGGACAAGCGGGACGGGCTTCACCCGCCCCACGCCAGGTAGGGTGGGTGAAACCCATACGAGTTTCCGACGCTTACCGGCCGCCGATCACGCCGATGTAGTCAGACACCCAGCGGTAATAGGGCACGCAGGTATCATCGCCCTGGCTGCAATCGGCGACAGGAGTGGTCCAGAAGCGGATCTTGTCGAAATCGTCGAGCCCGTTCGCGGTGCAGCCCTCGGCCGTCTGCATGCCCCGCCCGTCGGTGCAGGCGGCGGGAACCGAGGGGTTGGCCCCGAACCACACCGAGAGGTCGGACTGCAGGTTCGACGAGAGCTGATGTTCGAACCACATATAGGCGCAGTTGGGATTCTCGGAATCGACATGCAGCATCGTCGTGTCGGCCCAGCCTGTGGCACCTTCCTGCGGGATGGTCGTGGCAATGGGCACGCCTGCGGCCTTGAGCAGGTTGGCCTGGAACGGCCAGGAGCCCGAGGCGACCACACCTTCGTTGGTGAAGTCGTCGATCTGGATGAAGGCGTCGTGCCAGTAGCGGCTGACGATCTCGCGCTGGCCGCGCAAGAGGTCGAGCGCAGCGGCATACTGGTCGGCGTTCAGCTCGTAGGGGTTGGTAATGCCCAGGTCGGGCTGGTTGAACATCAGGAACTGCGCCGCATCGGCGATGTGGATCGGGCCGTCATAGGCCTGCACCCGTCCGGCATTCGACTTGCCGTCGGGCAGGGTCATTTCCTTGAAGACCACGTCCCAGGACGTCGGCGGCTCGGGAAAGACCTCGGTGTTGTACATCAGCACGTTCGGCCCCCACATGTAGGGCACGCCGAAATGCACGCCGTCCACCGTGTGCCAGGGGGCCGATTGCAGGCGCGGGTCGATGGTCGACCAGGAGGGGATGAGGTCGGTGTTGATCGGCTGCACCCGGTCTCCGGCGATCAGACGAAGCGAGGCGTCGCCCGAGGCGGTGACGAGGTCGAAGCCGCCCTCGTTCATCAGCGCCACCATCTCGTCCGAGGTATTGGCCTGCTTGACGGAAACCATGCAGCCGGTCGCTGCCTCGAACTTGGTCACCCAGTCAAAGGCGGGGTCTGTTTCGCCGCGTTCGACATAGCCGGCCCAGGCGATGATCGAAAGCTGCCCCTCGCCGGGGCCGATCTCGGCGATCTGGGCCTGCGCGGCGGTGGTGCCGAGCATCGAGAGGATGGCGAGCGCCGAGGCGCCTCGTGTCAGTCTGGTCATGGTTGGTCTCCCCATGGGTCACGGAATCGGGGCTCTGCGCCCCTTGTCATTGACGCCAGCCTGCGCGTGAGGGAGTGATTTCGCAAATACAATTGTCAGAAGGGTGATATCGGTTTTTCCGATACTGATAAATTCATCGTCCGCGCGAAACCTGCTGGGCCTTTGATATCGCGATGAAATCCTGCGCAGCAGGGGCAAGGGGGGCGCCTTTGCGCCAGACGATGCCGACGTGGACGACGGGGAGCGTGCCGGAGACGTCGCGGCTGTCGATCCTGTCGCCCTCGAGCGACCAGGGGCGATAGACAAGATCGGGCAAAAGCGCCACGCCCGCGCCGGTCGCGACAAGGCTGCGCACCGCCTCGACCGAGCGGGTGCGGAAGGCGACCTTGGGCCGGGCGCCAAGCGCGGAGAGGAGGTTGGTCGCCTCCTCCTCCATCTCGTCGATGTTGAGCATGATGAGCGGCTCCGCAGTCACCTCGGCCAGGGTGATGCTGTCAGCCGCACCGAGCGGATGGCCGAGCGGCAGCCAGAGCCGGAAGGGCGAGACATCGAGGATCTCGGTCTGGAGTGCCGTCCGATCGCGCAGGTTCGAGGTGACCATGACGGCGACGTCAAGCTCTCCGCCGATCAGGAGGTGTTCGAGATAGTCGCCCGAATCCTCGATGGCCGTCACCCTGACGCCGGGGTTGGCGCGGCGGTAGCGCGACAGGATGTCGGAGAGGACATAGCCTGCAACCAGCGAAGTGACGCCGAGCTGGAGCCGCCCGCCGGCCTCGGCCCGGCCGCCTTCGACGGCGCGGCGCGCGCCCTGCACCTCGGCCAGGATCGACTTGGCATGGCGCAGGAACTGGTGGCCGCGATGAGTGATGGCGAGCCCGCGCGCATGGCGGTCAAAGAGCCGGACGCCCAGATCGGCCTCGAGGTCCTTGACCGCCTCGGTCATGGCCGATTGCGAGATCGAGAGCGCCTGGGAGGCGCGCGTGACAGAGCCGTGTTCGGCCACGGCGACGAAGAACTGCAACTGGCGAAGGGTGAAGGGCAAGGGCGGTCGGGGCCTTTGGCGGGTGATGCGGCACGAAGCCGGCAGGGGTGGGGCGGACAGGGGCGCAGGACAGGGGCGCAGGACAGCCGCTGTCCGGCGTGATCAGACACGACGGAGACGGCCTTGCCAAGCCGGAGAAGATGGGCGGGCGCTGTTCGGCCTCGCGGCCGGGCGGGACACCAGTGACGGTATCCGTTCCCTCGCGGGCGCAATCCGACCTCACAGGGGTTAGTCCGTACAGCCGGGTGAAGAGGGCAGCGCCCGCACCGCGGGGTGGGTGCGATAGCGCCCGCCCCGGGGGGGCGGTGCGGGCGCTGCCCGGCCCGGCGGCCGGGCGGGACCAAGGAGCAAAGGCCGCCCTGAC
>JBEIDZ010000081.1:0-9087 GCA_040383215.1 Paracoccaceae bacterium
CCCGGTGTTGAGCAGCGCGAAACAGCCCGTCCCGTAGGTCGATTTCATCATGCCGGGGGCAAAGCAGGCCTGGCCGATGGTGGCGGCCTGCTGGTCGCCCGCGACGCCGAAGATCGGGATCGCGCGGCCGAAGAGATCGGGCCGGGTCAGGCCGAAATCGGCCGCGCTGTCGCGCACTTCGGGCAGCATGGCCATGGGAATGCCCAGACGGTCGCAGATGTCGGCATCCCAGCGCCCAGCGTGGATGTTGTAGAGCATGGTGCGCGCGGCGTTCGTCGCGTCGGTGGCATGGACCGCGCCGCCCGTGAGCTTCCAGATGAGGTAGCTGTCGACGGTGCCGAAGAGCAGCTCGCCCCGGGCGGCGCGGGCCCGGGCGCCGTCGACCGCATCAAGGATGAAGGCGAGTTTCGTCGCGCTGAAATAGGGGTCGAGCAGGAGGCCGGTGCGGGCAGTCACCTCACGCTCGAACCCTTCGGCGCGCAGGCGGGCGCAGAGATCGGCGGTGCGGCGGTCCTGCCAGACGATGGCATTGTGGACGGGCTCTCCGGTCGCGCGGTCCCAGACAAGGGTGGTTTCGCGCTGGTTGGTGATGCCGATGGCGGCGATGTCGCCGGGGGCGATTCCGGCGCGTTCGATCGCGCCGCGGCAGACCGATGCGGTGGAGGACCAGATGTCGGCGGGGTCATGTTCGACCCAGCCCGAGCGGGGGAAATGCTGGGGAAATTCGTCCTGGGCGAGGGCGGCCACGCGCATCGCGGCATCAAAGAGGATCGCACGGCTGGATGTGGTGCCCTGGTCGATGGCCAGGATGAACGGTCCGGGATGGGCGGTCGTCATGCTCGGGTCTCCCTTCCTGCGGGGGGCGCCCGCGGGCAGAGATGTCGCCCGGGCGGGGCGCGAAGGCACGCGGTCAGCCGCGAAAGCCGGTGGCGACGACGAATTTCTCGGCGCTGTCGGTACGGCTGGCGGGGGGCTTGACGTTGACGACGCGGGTGAAGCGGCGCTTGAGTTCCTGCTGGAGGCTGGTTTCGGCGCCGCCCGCCAGCACCTTGGCCACGAAGGTGCCGCCGGGGGCGAGCACGTCGAAGGCCAGCGCCGCCGCAGCCTCGCACAGGGCGACGATGCGCAGATGGTCGGTCTGGCGGTGGCCGGAACTGGCGGCGGCCATGTCGGACATGACCACATCGGCCGGGCCGCCGAGCCAGGCCTTGACCTGCGCATCTGCGCCGTCGGCGAGGAAGTCGAGTCGGTGAATCTCGGCCCCCGGGACGGGGTCGATCTCCTGCAGATCGAGCCCGATGATGCGGCCCTGCGGCTTGCCCGGCCGGTCGCCCAGCGCGTTGATCCGCGGCACGGCGACCTGGAGCCAGCCGCCCGGCGCCGAGCCGAGATCGACCACACGCGCCCCCGGCACGAGAAAGCGGAAGCGGTCGTCAAGCTCCATGATCTTGAAGGCCGCGCGACCGCGATAGCCTTCGGCCCTGGCGCGGCGGACGTAAGGGTCGTTCAGCTGGCGTTCGAGCCAGCGTGTGGAAGAGAGCTTGCGGCCCTTGGCGCTTTTCACCCTGACGGTCAGGTCGCGCGCGCCGCGGCCCGACGTCCCCTTGCCCGATATGCCGTCCGGCGGTTTTGTCATGTCCGCGCCCTAGCCTGCCCGGGCGCGCTTGGCAACCGGCAAGGGGGGCAGCGCCCCCTTCGCTTGCGCCCCCGCTCAGCGGCGGCGGCGGCCGCCTTCGCGGCCGGCCCGGGCGCCGCCTTCGCCCCCGGGGGGGCGGTTGAAGCGGATCCATTCCCCGCCCGAAGGGTCGGCATTCATCAGGAAGTTGGCGGCGCGGATCGCCTCCATCTCCTTGCCGGGGCGGGGCCTGGTCGAGCCGAGGCCGAAGAGCGTGACGAAGGTTTCGTCATCCATCCCGTCGGGCAGGACGATGCCGGCGCCCGCGATTTCGGCCCGCTTTTCGGCGATGCGGGTCTGGGTCACCGGCAGGGCGAGCGGGTTCATGATCGCGCTGGTCATGCCCGAGGCGATGGCCATGGGCAGGAAGGCGTTGTTGATCCCGTGGCGGTTGGGCAGCCCGAAGGAGATGTTGGAGGCGCCACAGGTCGTGTTGACGCCCAGTTCCTCGCGCAGGCGGCGCACCAGGGTAAAGACCTGGAGGCCTGCGGTCGCCATCGCGCCGACCGGCATGACCAGCGGGTCGACGACAATGTCATGGGCGGGGATGCCGTGGTCGGCCGCGCGATGGACGATCTTGCGGGCGACGGCAAAGCGGACCTCGGGGTCTTCGGATATGCCGGTATCGTCGTTCGAGATCGCGACCACGGGGACGTTGTACTTCTTCACCAGCGGCAGGACGCGTTCGAGCCGTTCCTCCTCGCCCGTGACGGAGTTGAGCAGCGGCCGCCCCTCGGCCGCGGCAAGGCCGGCCTCGAGCGCGCCGGGCACGGAACTGTCGATGCAGAGCGGCACGTCGACGATGGCCTGGATGCGGGTGACAAGGTCGCGCATCAGGGGCGGTTCGACGAAGTTGTTGTCGGCATAGCGGGGGTCTTCGGCCATGCGGTTGGTGAAGACCGCGCCGGAGTTGACGTCGAGCACGGTCGCGCCGGCGGCGACCTGGACGATGGCGTCGGCCTCGACCGTGGAGAAGTCGCCGGCCTCAAGCTCGGCGGCGAGCTTCTTGCGCCCCGTGGGGTTGATCCTTTCGCCGATGACGCAGAAGGGCTGGTCGAAGCCGATGATGACGGTCTTCGTCTTCGATTCGATGATGGTGCGGGTCATGGGACCTCTATCCGGTGATGGCGGCGGCTGGCCGGCCGGCGGCCCCGCCATGGTCGCGCGCCCAGATTGCTGTGGCGCCGATTCCGCCCAGCGGGAAGAAATGCACCTGGGCCACGGCGAAATCGGGATGCGCGGCCTTGTGGGCGGCAAGGTCGGAGAGCACGTCGGTCGGCTCGTAGGGCAGGAGGAGCTTGGTCACGTCCATCGCGCGTTTCTGCAGCACGCGCAGCGAGGGGCCGACGCCGCAGGCAATGGCGAACTTGATCAGCGTCTGCAGCTTGGCCGGACCTGCGATGCCAAGATGGACGGGCATCGCGATCCCGTCCGCGCGCAGCGCCTCGGCCCAGGCGATGACGGGGGCGGCCTCGAAGCAGAATTGCGTCGTGATCGCCATCTCGGCATCGCTGCGGTTGGCATAATCCTGTTTCCAGCGCAGCGCATCCATCAGCGCGGCCTCGCCGCCGGGGATGTCGCGGTTGCCTTCGGGGTGGCCGGCGACATGCAGGCGGCGAAAGCCCGCGCGGTCGAAAAGGCCGGTCTCGATCAGCTGCATGGAATTGTCGAAGTGGCCCGCGGGCGTCGCCACGCCGCCGCCAAGGAGCAGCGCCTGGTCGACGCCGGCCTCGCCCTGATAGCGGGCGATCCAGTCGGCCAGTTCGGCCCGGTCGCGGATCAGGCGGGCGGGGAAATGCGGCATCACGGGGAAGCCCTCGGCCGCGATGCGGCGGGCGGTGCGGACCATGTCCTCGATCGGGGTGCCTTCGATATGGGCGACATAGACGCGGGTGCCGGCGGGCAGGAGGGCGCGGAAATCCTCCACCTTCTCGGCGGTGCGGGGCATGACCTCGATCGAGAAGCCGGCAAGCAGGCTTTCCCTCGCGGCCTCGGGCGACGGCGGGGCGGCGGGCTTGCGGCGGGCGAAGGGGAGGAGCGACATCATTCTGTCCTTCAGGCGGAGGGGACGCGGCGGGCGGGCGGTCACGTCGCGTGGGCCCGGCCTTCGTTGGCGATGAGAAGCTTGAGGCGGTCGGTGTCGTATTCGGCCTCGATCCGGGCGGCTTCGGCACGGGCGATGTCCTGCGGGTCGCCCGCGATCTCTCCGCTGACGGCCTTGCGCCATTCGGCCAGATAGGCGTCGGTGTCGCGGGCGCCGGCCTTCATCGCGGCGCGGTCGATGGCCTGTTCGAAACGTTCGGGGAGCTGGATCTTGGCCCCCTGGCGGCCCTTGCCCACGATGACCTGGGCCGGAATGTCGCGCCAGTAGAGGATCGTCACGTCGGGCATGGCGGGGGTCTTTCGCGGGGGTGTCGTCCCTCTCTATGCCGGACGGACTGGCAGGGGGGCGTCGGTTTTCGACATCGGGGCTTGGGGAAGCGACGGGACCCGGAGGAAGTTCGAGAAAACCTGCAGGAGGTTCTTGCGCCGCGCCGGGCCGGTGCTACCTTTGCGTCAACCATATACGGAGGGCGTGCCGATGGCGCCCAGGCGTCCCCGAGGCGCGGACGCTTTCCCGCAGGCGGTCGAGAGCCCCGCGCCGAAGACCCCGGACCCGGCGACGCTTTATGCGGCGCTGGACCTGGGGACGAACAGTTGCCGGATGCTGATAGCCCAGCCAAAGGGCAGTCAGTTTCATGTCGTGGACAGCTTTTCGAAATCCGTCCAGCTTGGCCAGGGGCTCGAAAGCTCGGGCAGGCTGTCGCGCCAGGGGATGGCGCGGACGCTCAACGCGCTGCGCATCTGCCGCCAGAAGCTGGGCCGGCATCAGGTGACGCGGATGCGGCTGGTCGCGACCGAGGCCTGCCGGCGGGCGCGAAACGGTGCATCGTTCCTGGCGCAGGTCCGGCGCGAGACGGGGCTTGCGCTCGAGATCATCGAACCCGAGGAGGAGGCGCGGCTTGCGGTGATTTCCTGCGCGCCTCTGGTCTCGACGCGGACTGAGCAGCTTCTGGTCGTCGATATCGGGGGCGGGTCGACGGAACTGGTGTGGATCGACCTGACGAATGTGCCGCGGCGCGAGCGCCCGCGGGCAATCATGCGGCTGCATACCGGTTTCCGGCAGGACCCCGGTCCGTTTCCGGTGGCGCGGGTCGTGGACTGGATTTCGGTCCCGCTGGGTGTGGCGACGCTGCGCGAACAGTTCGAGGATGTGGAGGACGATGCCGCACGCTTTGCGCTGATGAGCTGGTTTTTCGAGGAAAAGCTGCAGGCCTTTGCGCCATCGTCGGCGACGCAGGAAAAGGACGGTTTCCAGATCATCGGGACATCGGGAACCGTGACGACAGTGGCGGCCAGTCACCTCGGGCTCAGACGGTATGACAGGACCAAGGTGGACGGTCTGCGCATGACCTCGGAGCAGATTGACGCGGTGATCCGCGACTATCTGGTGCTTGGCCCCGAGGGACGGCGGACTGATCCGCGGATCGGGCGCGACAGGCAGGCGCTGATCATGTCGGGGGCGGCGATCCTGCAGGCACTGATGCGGCTCTGGCCGACGGACCGGCTGTCGGTTGCCGACCGGGGCCTGCGGGAGGGGCTTCTCTACCAGCAGATGAGCGCGGACGGTGTGCTGGAGGACGCGCCCTACTGACCGCGCCGGCGGGGTGCGGCCGCGAAGGGGTCCGCGCCGCGCAGGGAGAGACCCTTGATGCGGGCGTGACAGGCAGCCTATGAGGCTTTGCCGGCGTCCCGGTGCGGAGAGGCGAAGATGCACCCTGCCAATCTTTTCAATCTTGTTGCCGACATCGGCGGAACCAATACCCGCGTGGCGCTGGCACATGGACGGTCGATCGTGCCGGGCACGGTGCGGCGCTATGCCAATGCCGACCATCCCGGGCTGGGCCCGATCCTCGAACGTTATGCGAGGGAGGAGGGCGGTGTCGACGTGCGGGCCGCCTGTGTCGCGGTGGCGGGCCCTGTCAGGCACGGGCGGGCCGAGATGACGAACCTTGACTGGACGATCGACGCTGCGACCGTGGCGCGCGCGACGGGGGCCGAGGCGACGGCGATCCTGAACGATCTTCAGGCACAGGGTTTCGCGCTTGGCCATATCGCGGAGGACAAGGTTCGCAAGGTGATCCCGTTTCCGGAGGTGCCGCAGGACGAGGCGCGGCTGGTGATCGGCGTCGGGACAGGGTTCAACGCCGCGGCGGTCTTTCCTGCCGGGCGGGGACGGGTCGTCCCGGCTTCTGAGTCGGGGCATGTCAACCTGCCCGTGCGGGACGAGGCGGACCTGCGGCTGTGCCGCTTCGTGGCGGCCCAGCATGGCTTTGGCTCGGTCGAGGATGTCCTGTCGGGGCGCGGGCTTGAAGCGATCTACCTGTGGCTGGGGACCGAGGCGGGCGATCCCCGCCCGGTTGATGCGGCGACGATCATGCAGGGTCTGGCGGACGGCAGCGATGCGCGCGCTGCTGCTGCGGCGCGGGTCTTTGCGCGGATGCTTGGCGCTGTGGCGGGCAATCTCGCGCTGATCCAGCTGCCCTTCGGCGGGGTCTATCTGATCGGCGGGGTGGCGCGGGCGATGGCCCCCTGGCTGGACAGCTTCGGCTTTACGGCGGCCTTCCGCGACAAGGGGCGGTTTTCGGGCTTCATGGACAGCTTCGGTGTGGGGGTCGTGGAGGACGATTTTGCCGCGCTGACGGGCTGTGCCGCCCATCTGATGGAGCGCGAGTGACAGCGGCCCCTCGCGATTAGTGCAGCTGGCGCTGAACCACTGTCGTCAGGTCATTGAGCGAGAAGGGCTTGGGCAGGAAGACCGAGTTCGGAATGGCCGACTTGTGTTCGGCAAAGGCATCTTCGGCATAGCCCGAGACGAAGACGACCTTGGTGTCGGGACGGTGGGCCAGCGCCTCGCGCACCCAGGTGGGGCCATCCTTGCCGGGCATGATCACGTCGGTCACGAAAAGATCGACCGCAAGATTGGGGTCCGAGAGGAGATCGAGCGCAGCCTCGGCGCTGTCGGCTTCGAGCACGGAATAGCCGCGCAGCCGCAGCGCGCGCGAGGCAAAGGCGCGCACGGGGGCTTCGTCTTCGACCAGAAGGACGACACCTTCGGCCTTGCGGGGCGGCAGCGGCGGGGGTTCGGGGCGTTCTTCGCGGACAACGGCCGCGGGACGGTCATGGGCGGGGAAGTAGAGCGTGAAGGTCGTCCCCTGCCCCGGCGTGCTGTCGACAAAGATGTAGCCCCCCGTCTGCTTGACGATGCCATAGGCGGTCGACAGGCCAAGGCCGGTCCCTTCGCCGGGGCGCTTGGTCGTGTAGAAGGGTTCGAAAATCTTGGTCAGCTTTTCGGCCGGGATGCCGCAGCCCCGGTCGATCACCCGCACGGCGACATAGGCTCCGGCCGGGACGGTTGCCCGGTCCCGTTCGAGCGGATGGCTGAAGGTGATGTTTCCCGTCTCGATCCGGATTTCTCCGCCTTCGGGCATGGCGTCGCGGGCATTGACCACCAGGTTCATGATCACCTGTTCAAGCTGGCGCTTGTCGGCACGGATGCAGCGCAGCGCCGGTTCCTGGGTCAGCGTCAGACTGATCTTTTCGCCCACCAGACGATTGAGAAGGTGGGTGAGGTCGGACAGGGTATCGCGCAGGTCGATGATTTCGGGCATCAGGTTCTGCTTGCGCGAAAAGGCGAGCAGCTGTCCGACCAGGCTGGCCGCGCGGTTGGCGTTCTGATGGATCTGGATCAGATCGCCATAGTCCGGATCGCCTTCGTCATGGCGCAGAAGCAGCAGGTCGCAATGACCGGAAATGGCAGTCAGCAGGTTGTTGAAGTCATGGGCGACGCCGCCGGCCAGCTGGCCGATGGCCTGCATCTTCTGGCTCTGGACGAATTGCGCCTCGAGCGATTTGTGTTCGGTCACGTCGTTGAGGACGGCGATGAGATGGGTATCCTCGCCTTCGCCGGCGAGGCTGAGCGTGACGCGCAGGAAAGTGTCCTGGTACTGACCCGTCCCGCGCAGGAACTGCGGCGTGGGTGTGGTGCGGCGCGCGCAGATGTCGCTGAGCCAGTCGATCAGCGGGCGCCCCAGACCTTCGAGCAGGTCCGACAGCCGGGTGCCCGGCCCGATCGGCATCGGAAGAAGCACGCGCGCTTCGCGGTTGGCGGCCAGAACGATTCCCTCGGGTGCGACCTTGAGCAGGGGGACGGGCAGGTCCTCGAACGTGTCCCAGGGCGTTGCGGCGACCGGACTTCCCGGCCCGGCGGCGGCGGAAGGAAACAGGCGGAAGTCGGTCCGGCCGTCGCCGACGGGGACTGCCACCACGAACATGCGGCGCGTGCCCTGGGCCAGCCGCACCTCCTGCATCCGGCCGCTGAGGGGGACGCTATCCCCGAAAATATCCGCAAGGCTGCGGGGCCGGGTGCCTGTCAGGCGGCGCAGCGCATCATTGCAGCCAAGCACCGCCCCGGAAGGCCCGGCCGAGACGAGGGGGACGTCGGGGGATTGCTCACCCTCTCCGCCCGGGGCGGAGGCGTCGACGTTTTCGAGCCGCCAGAGGGCAAGATCGGGATCGATCCGGCTGGCCGTCAGGCGGAAGCGGCCCCGGCGTGTCACCACGTGTTCGCGCGCATTGCCCGCGGCACGCAGTTCGTCCTGCATCCGCCCGAGAAGCGGCGCGGGACTGGCCAGCAGGTCGGACAGGGCCCCGGCGAGGGTATCGGCCGGGACGGGGGTGCGCCGTTCTGCGGCGGCAGGGTTGCGCAGGCGGATGATGCCATCGCTGCCGGCGATGAAGGCGGGCACCGCATCATGCTGGAGAACACCGGCGAGCGTGGAGAGCAGATCGCGCCGCCGCAGCGCATGCCAGAGCGCCAGGGCAGCCAGGATGACGGCGGCCGAGAGCAGGATGATCCCGGCCAACTGCAGCGCCGGTCCGGCAGGCTCGGACCGGACGACACCGCCGGCCACGACAGACAGGATGCCGCTTGCCAGGACCGCAACGGCAAGAAGAAGATCACGCTCCGGGCCAGTGCCCGGACTGGCAAGGGCGGTCTGGTCGCGCTGCACCGGCGCTTTCCCCCGATGTGGACGTCCCGCGCAATCCAGCGCGAAAAGGCTAACATGCGGTAAACTTCAGGCCGCCATCCTGACCGAACGCGGCCCGGATTGCAACCCCTGGTTGTTTCACGGCCGGGCGAGGACGGCGAGACAGAAACCGTCATGCCGGGTCTCGGGCAGGAGACGGAGGGTCGCGGTGATGTTCCATCCCGGATACCGGTCGAGGAAGGCGGAGACGCGGTCGTCATTTTCCTCGGCCAGGACCGAGCAGGTGGCATAGGCGAGATGCCCGCCCGGCCGGACGAGCGG
>JBEIDZ010000082.1:0-9045 GCA_040383215.1 Paracoccaceae bacterium
CCGGGGAACCATGACTGAGGGGCCGCCTCAATCGTCCTAGTCTCGTTCGCGCGCCCTCTGCCCGTGCGCGCCGAGCCCGACGGGCAAGTCGCATCGGGTGATGACGACGGGCCAGGGGCACGAGGAGCGGAGACGGATCGATGAGATGTCATGACGAACGCCGTGCGGCAACTGCAGTCAAAGGTGCAGGCCGGTCCTGCAGGGCGCTTCTGCTGGCACCTTTCACCCTCACCCTGTTGTTTTCGGCCGCTGCCGCTGTAGCCGAGGACGGCACAGGGGTTGACGATGACGCGGCGCCCGAGGCTGACCAGATCGCGGTTGACCAGCCCGGCGATCAGGATGGCGGGACCGGTGAGGTCTTTGAACCCGGCGAAGACGGTGACCCCGTCGACGGCGGTCAGGATGGCTCGGGCGATGCTTATGACAACGGCAATGCGGAGGGTGACGTGGCCGTGGATGATCCTGTGCCCGAGGGCGATGGCCGCGGGGACAGTGGTACCGGTGACGAAGACGGGGATGGCCTCGACACGATGGTGACCGTCGATTTGGAACTGATCGAGACGTTGGAGATACCGGTCCTTCTGCCGGACGAGACCTGCGGCGGCTGTGAATTCACGACCAGCCGTGACCTTGTGCCGGTCGAGGGAAGCGGGCGTGCCGGGTCAGGAGCGCTTGCGGCAAAGGGTCATGCAGTCCAGCCGGTTTTCGCCGCGTCCGCCCGCAGTGACCGTGACACCGGAACCCGGGACCGGAGCGCCGCCGATTTGACACGGCGCGCGGGGGCCGAGTGTCTGGACGATCTCATGCTGGTGCAGGACAGGCTCTGCATGCGGTAGCTGCCGGCCCCGATCTGACGGATTGGTCGGGCGGCGAAGGCAGGCCCGGCCCCTTCCCGCTCGTCTGAGTGGGGTTTGTTCTGTCAGGGAACGGAATAGCCCTGGAGAACGGCAAGAGGCACGATGTCGAGTGCCCGGATATGAGTTGAGCCGAGATTCACCTTCGGGGCGCAGCCTTCGTCATGGGCTTGCAGGAATCGTCCCGCGCAAAGACACCAGCGGTCACCCGGTTTCAGCCCGGGAAAGCGGAATTCGGGGCGCGGCGTGGACAGGTCGTTGCCGACATAGGCCGAATAGGCAAGGAATTCGACAGTCATCACCGCGCAGACCGTATGTGACCCGCGATCGGTCGCGCAGGTGTCACAGGCCCCGTTGCGGAAATAGCCGGTGAGCGGATCGGTCGAACAGGGTTCGAGCGGGCCGCCGAGCACGTTGAGCGAGGGGTCGATGTCCATGCGATGCGCACCTCTGTCCGACCAACATCATAGGGCTTGCCTGCGCCCTGCCAAGGGGGCGCCGCGCGGCCCGGGACGGCGGCTATCCTCGCCAGCCCGGGGTGTGCGACGACAGATGACGACGCGCTCAGGACGCGCCGCGGAACCGGTCGGCAAGCCGCTGGAGGGGGGAGCGGACGGGCGCGGGCTCTGGCTCGGGCGCGGCTGCCGGACCGGGGGCAGGGGCCGGGCTGGCGACAGAGCGTTCGGGCCTTGGCGGGGCAAGCCGCAGGGCGACCGCATTCTGGAACCGGGCCGCATCGCCGATCGCCAGCGCGGGCGCGCCCTCGCTGATCCCCTGCAGAAGCGGGTCGAGCCAGTCGCGGTCGGCCCGGGCGAAGTCGCGCAAGACGTAATGGGCAACGGCATCCTTGTGGCCCGGATGGCCGACGCCCAGCCGGACGCGGTGATAGCCTTCGCCCAGATGGGCATGGATCGAGCGCAAGCCGTTATGGCCGGCATGGCCGCCGCCGGTCTTGACCCGCAGCCGGCCCGGGGCGAGGTCGATCTCGTCATGAAACACCGTGATGTCGGTCAGGGCGAGCTTGTGAAAGCGCACTGCCTCGGCCACCGATTGGCCTGAGAGGTTCATGAAGGTCATCGGCTTGAGCAGCAGGACCTTGCCGCCGGCCAGCAGGCCCTCGGCGAGTTCGCCCTGGAACTTCGACCGCCAGGGCGCAAAGCCGTGATCCGCGGCGATGCGGTCAAGGGCCATGAAGCCGATATTGTGGCGGTTGCCCGCGTATTTCGCGCCCGGATTGCCGAGACCGACCCAGAGTTTCATGGCCGCGTGCTATAGCCGGGGCCGGGCTGCGGGTCCATCGTCATGAGACCGCGCAGGCCTGTGGCCGGTCCGGGGGGCGCGACGCTGCCTGTCGCCCCGCACCCCCGCGGCGATCCTAGCGGAGTTCCTCGATGTCGTTGAGCTGCCAGGTCTTGTCGAAATAGGCCTCGGTCGGGCCGTAGAAGCGGAAATAGGGGAACCAGCCCTGACCGGGATTGGTCTCTATGAAGTTTGTCGCGCCCTCGGGCCGGGTGGGGCCGAAATAGACGTCGACCGAGCCATCGGCATTGGTGACAAGATCGGGCTTGCGCGAGGAGAGATCGGCCGAGCCGGCCGCGGTGATCACCGGGCCGCGGGTCAGGTTGTCGTAAAGCGTGACCGACCAGAACTGGCGCACGGGCGGATTGGGCTCCACGCGCATCCGGTAGGTCTTGCCGCCGTCGAGCCAGTTGCCCGCGCTGTCCTTTGAGGTTTCCAGATAGACCTGGCCGAAGCCGAGGATGCGGCCCTGCATCCCGACCGAGTTGCCGATCGCCTCGTAGAACCAGGACCCGCGTTCATCAAGCTGGCTGTAGCCCGTCGCTTCCTGGTCGAGTTCGACGAGGTTGGCGTATTCCCAGTGCTTGCCGTCATAGACGGTCGCGTTGTCGAAGCGTTTGTCATAGGCGATGGTACGGGCCATGAGGTCGCCCATCCGGGCGGCTTCGGCCAGAATCGCGGACTGGCGTGCGTCGGGGGCAAAGGGCTGACCGGGGATGAGGCCCAGCGGACGAAGCATGGCGAACATCATGCGGTCGCGGTCTTCGACCTGTTCAATGGCGAAAAGGTCCGAGAGGTATTGCCAGTAGGAGAGGTCCGTCGGCTGGGCTGAGGCCCAATCGCGGCCACCGACGGGGATGAAGGGGGTCTCAGCCGGGGCTTCGCGGTCAGCCCAGGCGTAGAGCCGGTGCTTGCGAAGGGTCGCCTCGGCCACGGCCTTGTCGGGGTCAAGGCCGCGGCTGCCAAACCAGACCTGATTGGTGGGCGACTGGACGACGATATAGCCTTCGGGGTTCATGTCCTGCGCCCCGGGCGGAAGGATAAGGTACCTGGCCCCCTGCCCCTGATCCGGTCCGGTCTGGCCCATGTCCGTCATCGGGCGCTGCCAGATGTCAAGCACGCCCCCCGCCGTCAGGCCGGCGGGAACCTCAACCACCAGCGGCCCCTGGGCGGCAAGATCCCAGAAGCTGAACGCGTAAAGCGTCGTGATGTTCGGGGTCAGCATGCCGGCCTTGTCGGCCAGATCCTTGTACAGCACCACAGCACCATTGGGGGCATCGAAGTTGTTCAGATGCGCAAGGTGCAGCGCATGGAAGCCTACGGCGGGCAGTGCCCAGATATAGGCTTGTGTGGCGCGCTGGAAATCCAGCTCGTCATAGAGTTTTTCCGCCGTTTCGGTGGTGGGATAGCCCACATCGAAGGAGAGCTCGCCGATCCGGGTCTGGACGGTATCGGCCTCGGCCGTCGCGGCGAGGAGGGCGAGGAGCGAGGCGCCGGCGAGGCGCAGGGTCTGGGTGGTCATTGTGAAGTTCCGTCCTTGGTAAGGGTCAGTCGCGTTCGATGAGGCGGGGGAGGGACCAGTTGCCCTCGAGGATGGCGGGACCGGGGCCGTAGAAGCGGCCGACGAAGAAGAAGGGGCCAGCGGGCGCGGGAAGCCAGTTCGATTCCTTGCCCGGTCCGGGATTGTCGTGCTGGATGTAGATCTCGAGCGAGCCGTCGGGGCCTGGCGCCAGGCCTTCGGTCCGGTCGCCGATCGAGTAGCGGTTGATCGGGTTGTCGACGAGAAAACGTTCAGGCAGGCTGTACATGGTGATCGACCAGAACTCGCTTACCGGGGGCAATTGACCCGGCTCGAACCGCAAGACCCAGTGCCGGCTGCCATCCAGAACCTGACCGGCATCGTCGGTCTGCTGGCTCGCATAGTACGCCTCGGCCTCGGAATTTGCGTAGATGCCCAGCATCGCTCCATAGTTGCGCTTCGTGATGTAGGTGGGCCCCAGCTCTTCGCGCGTGCCGAACATGCCGCGCGAGCCGGTCTGTGCCTGCGCCTCGGACTTGAGCGCCGCCGAGGCGTCAGCGACGCCCTGTTCGATGGCAGCGCGGATTTCGGGGGTCAGCGCCTCTGGGTCGAAGGCCTTGCCGGGGGCAACGCCGATCCGGGCAAAGCGGGCGAACATCTCCTCTTCCGACGCGACTGTCGGCATGAAGGGCAGAAGCGCGTTGAAATAGGTGATGAAGCCGATGCCCTCCGCCTTGGCGGTATCCCAGACCGGCCAGTCGACGGCAGGGGCGGGCGCGGGCGCCGGCGTGCCGGCGAAGGCCGAAAGCGGCCTCAGGACATAATCCGCCTGCACCGCCTGCAACGCGGCGATATCGTCGGGCCCGAACAGCTGGGTCCGGGTGAGGGTGCCCACGAAATCTGTCTCGGCGCGGAAGACCTGCGTGATGCCCTCGGGCACGGTGCCGTCCCAGTGCGGACCGGCGAAGAGGTAGTTCCCCGCCTCGCGACCGGTGGTGCGCGCGCCGGTATAGGCGAAGTTGTGGGTATAGAGGTCGAACCACTGGTTGACATAGTAACGCGGCGCTGGGACGGCCGGAAGCGACAGGACCATGGGTTCGGCCCTGAGGTCCAGCCAGGCCCAGGAATAGGGCGTGTCATTGTTGGGCGAGACGATATCGGTATCGGCGGGCGTGGCCGAACGCGCGTAATGCCGGAATTGATTGAACCCGCCGACATAGCCCGGGAAGGCCGTATTGACCGTCTGGTTGTACATCGTCTGGTAGCCCTGCAGCGGCGCATAGGCGTAAAGCCACGCCTCGGCCGCGATCTCGCGGGCTTCGTCAGGGGTAAGTTCATCGGCCCGGGCCGCGGCGTGAAGGCCGAGGAAGGAGAGAAGGACCAGGGTGAGAAGACGCATGAGGTGATCCATCTGAAAGCCTCGCGGTTTGTTTTGGCGCATGTTAGGCGAAGTCGGGTGCCAGCATTGGCGGGAACCGGGCAATCGAGGCGAAGATGGATCGGGAAGAGGGGCTGCAGGTCCTGGCGTCACGCGGATGGCTGGCAGAGGCCGGGCGGGACTTTGCCGCGGCGCTTCTGCCGCTGGCCCGGTGGCGCCGCTACGAGCCGGGCGAGGTGCTGACGCTTGGCGGGGACGAGCGCGGCGACCTCATCGGGCTGGCGCGGGGGGTGGTGGCCTTCACCTCGGTGCTCGGGCGGCCCGAGACGCCGGTCATGCACATGGCGCCGGCGGTGATGTGGATGGGTTATGGCCCGGCACTGCGCGACGGTGCCCGCGTGGTGACGGCCGAGGCGCGCACGCCCGTCTGGGCCGCGGTCTTGCAGGGCAGGCGCGTGCAGGCGCTGGTCGAGGCGGGCACGCTCGACTGGCGGCCCTTTCTCGCACTGATCGCGGAATATGGCGATGTGACCGCGCTGATGGCGGCCGATCTTCTGATCCGCGATTCGGGGGCCCGCTGTGCGGCAGTCCTGGGGCGCTTTGCCGGGCTGCGCACCCCCCTGACCGGGGCCATCCCTGCCACGGTCGTGCCGGTCACGCAGAGCGAACTGGCCGGGGCCTGCAACCTGTCGCGCAGCGTGACGGGCGATATCCTGAGGCGGATGGCAGAGGCGGGCATCATCGCGACCGGGTATGCCGGGATTTCGATCCGCGACCCCGAGGCGCTTCTGCGGCTTGCGCGGGGGGCAGCAGGGCCGGCGCGGCCGGTCTGAAATGAAAACGGGGCCCGCCGG
Organism: Paracoccaceae bacterium; assembly: GCA_040383215.1. Classification (GTDB taxonomy): domain Bacteria; phylum Pseudomonadota; class Alphaproteobacteria; order Rhodobacterales; family Rhodobacteraceae; genus JBEIDZ01. The sequence continues at coordinate 5,905 of JBEIDZ010000082.1, forward strand.
CCCCGTGTCCTGTCGTTTATCGTGGCGATCTGCTCAGCCTTCGTTTTCCGAAGACCGCAGGCCCGAGGGTGCCGAGATGTTGGCGATGACGAAGTTGCGCTCGATCGTGGGGGTCACGCCTTCGGGCAGGGTCACGTCCTGGATGTGGATGACGTCGCCGATTTCCTTGCCCGTCAGGTCGACGGTGATGTGATCGGGAATGTCCCCGGCAAGCACGTTCAGCTCCACGTCGTTGCGCACCACTGTCAGCACGCCACCCTTCTTCAGACCGGGCGAGAGGTGGTGATTGATGAATTCGACGTGGATAAAGAGATCCACGCGGGTGGTCTGGCGCAGGCGCAGCAGGTCGACATGGGTAGGCAGGTCCTTGACCACATGACGCTGAACGCCGCGGCAGATCACGCGCACATCCTCCTGCCCCTCGACCTTGAGGTTGAAGAGCGTGGAGAGGAACCGGCCCGCCTTGAGCCGCTTCATCAGCGCGTTGTAGGGGATGTTGATCGGCAGCGGCGTCTGTCCGCCGCCATAGACGATGCCAGGTACCTCGCCGTTGCGGCGAGCACTGCGGGCGGCCCCCTTGCCTGTCCCCGCGCGTACCGTGGCGATGAGATCGGGAATCTCGCCAGCCATCTGGAACTCCTTCAGGTTACCGGGCCCTCCTCCAAGGGTGCAGGGCCCACGAAGAGCGGCGTCTAAGGGCGGCAGGGCCGGAAGGCAAGGGTTTTTCGCATCCAGACGCGGGTTCGACCTGAATCCGTCAGCCCTGACCAAAGACCGCGATTTCGTTTTGGTGCGGCAGGAAAACATGCTATGGTAGATCAGTTAATTTGTCGGCTGAAACATGGTTGATCGGATGATTTTCCGGCGCCCGGGTGGGTGTGGAATTGAACTCTCGGACGCGGGCACGACCGAGGTTCACCGTGACTTCTCTGCCTTACGGTCGCGTGAAGACAATTGGCGCGGCAATTGGCGGCGTCACCTCCGCCCACGATCCGCCGAGGAGAGAACCTGAACCGCAGTGGCCCCGGTGGCAGAACCGGCCTGTCCTGCGTGGGCCGCCCTGATCGACCGGCAGAGCGGTACGATGCATGACCATGGCCGTGCAACGTCCCGCATCAAGAAGCCATGGCAGCAGCGGGAAGGACGAAAGAATGCCATCCAGGATCAACCGGAAGTTCTTTTTCGATACGGTTCGGCTGACGCTTTTCGGCGGCGCTCTGAAGCAAAGCCAGGTCACGGGACTGACGGCGATACTCGACACCTGGGAGAACGGGTACAGCGCGAACGATGACCGCTGGCTCGCCTACATCCTGGCGACCGCCTATCATGAGGTCGACACGAAGATGCAGCCGATCAACGAATACGGCGGCAGCGCCTATTTCCATCGGATGTACGATATCAACGGCAGCAGACCCGCCAAAGCGCGGGAGCTTGGCAATCTCTCCCCCGGCGACGGCGTCAAGTATCACGGCAGGGGGGTTGTGCAGCTGACCGGAAAGAAGAATTACGCGGATATGAGCCAGAGGCTTGGGGTCGACCTTGTCGGCAATCCCGAGCTTGCGCTCGATCTCGGGATATCTGTCCGGATCATCTTTGTCGGCATGACCCTGGGCACCTATACGGGACGCAAGCTTGGCGACTACTTCAATCCCGCCAAGGATGAATGGGTCCAGGCCCGCCGCATCATCAACGGGCTGGATAAGGCGAACCTGATCGCGGGCTATGGCAAGCAGTTCTATGCCGCATTGTCCTATACGACCTGACGCGCCGGGTGCGCCCTGCCGGTGCGGCCGTCCGGATCACAGGCTCACCCCGGCATCAGCCAGATCTGGCCATAGGCGGGCAGGGTGACGGCGCCGTCCTCCAGGCGCAGGGGCGCGCCGGTCAGCCGGTCGGCATAGCGTCGGGCGGGGTCGAGCCGAAGCGACCAGGGGCTGATTGCCTGAGGCTCTTCGCTGAAGTTGAAAAGGCAGGTGACGACGCGGTCCTCGGCCAGACGTTCCACCACGAAAAGGCGCGGATGGCCCGGGTCGAGGATGCGGGTCGGCACATGCGAGGCCAGTTGCGGCGTGGCCTTGCGCGCGGCCAGGATGGCGCGGGTGCCGGCATGGATGCGCGCCGCGCGCGTCCGGCCCTGCGGGATCGTCCGGACGGCGGCCCAGTCCATCGCCGGGCGGTGCATCCATCGCCCGTCGCCGGCGCGGTCGGGGTCCTGGCGATAGGCGTGGTCGTTCAGCAGCCCGATCTCGTCGCCCATGTAAAGAAGCGGGATGCCCCCGAAACTCGCGATCAGGCCATGGCCCAGCAGGATGCGGGCAATGGCAAGGCCTTCCTCCTCGGGCGTCGTGGCGGATTCGAGCCCGGCGAGCGAGGCGAAGCTGCCATTGGTGCGCCGGTCGCCGGTCACGGCGCTGGCCTGGAAATCGGCGCCGCGGGCAAAGCTGCCGGGGAAGCTGCCGTTGTAGAAATCGGCAAGGAAATCGCGATGGCCCCAGTCGGTCATCGGGGGAAAGCGGGCCGTATCCTCGGGCGTGATCGCCCAGCCGATATCGTCATGGCAGCGGATATAGGTGGCAAAGCAGGCACGGCGGAAACCTTCGGGGAAATGGGTTTTCAGCACATGGGTCATGAGGCGGGTGTCGCGCGCGGCAAGCGAGGCCCAGAACTGCACCATCAGGCTGTTGTGATAGGCAAGGTTGGCCACCCGCCCCGCGTGCCGCCCGGTGCCGAGATAGGGGACGAGGTCGCGCGGCGCGACGATGGCCTCGGACTTGTGGATCACGGCCGGGGCGACGACGCGGGTGGCCTGGGTCAGCGCCTGAATGATGTCGTGCACCTCGGGCAGGTTCTGGCAGTCGGTCCCCATCCGCTTCCACATGAAGGCCACGGCATCGAGCCGGAAGACGGTGACGCCGCGGTTGGCCAGCGTCAGCATCGCGTCGAGGATGGCCAGCAGGACCTCGGGATTGGCCCAGTTCAGGTCCCACTGATAGTCGTTGAAGGTCGTCCAGACCCATTTGCCCAGGTCGGGGTCGAAGGTGAAATTGCCCGGCGCCTGATCGGGGAAGATCTCGACCAGCGTCCTTTCATGTTCGCGCGGCAGGCGGTCGTCGTCGAAGATGTGGTAGAAGTCCTGATGGA
>JBEIDZ010000083.1:0-9042 GCA_040383215.1 Paracoccaceae bacterium
CGGAGTCTTGGCCTGCCCGATGCCGTAGACATCAAGCCCCTGTTCGCGGATGCGGCTGGCGAGCCGGGTAAAGTCGCTGTCCGACGACACGAGCACGAAGCCGTCGAACCGCCCGGTATGCAGGATGTCCATCGCGTCGATGACCAGGCTGATGTCCGAGGAATTCTTGCCCACCGTATGCGCCGGCGAATGCTGCGGCACGATCCCGTGCTCGGCCTGGACCTTGCTCCACCCGCTCATCTGCTGGCTCGAGAAATCGCCATAGCAGCGCCTCACCGACGCCTCCCCCAGCCCCGCGATCTCCTCGAAGATCGCGCCCGCATAACGCGGCGAGGTATTGTCGGCATCGATCAGCACGGCCAGAAGCGGGCGGGTCACATCGGCCAAGGTCATCCTCCCCCTTGAGGCGGCAGGGCAGCGCCCTCAGCCGCAGCCATGCGCGAGCGCGCCGTAAAGCGCAAGCTCCTCCTCCCGCAGCCGGTCGTCCTCGTCGCCCTCGGGCAGCCCGTTCAGCGCCACGACAAAGGCCACCCCCGTCACCCGGTCCTTCCAGAGCCCGCCGGCAAAGCCATGGGCATTGCCGAAATGCCCCATTACCGGACGCGGCCAGAAGGCCGGCGCATCCAGGAACTGCATTCCCAGCCCATAGGACTGGAACACCTCTGGCGCATCGGTCGGCCCCGACCAGAGCACCGGCCCGTCCGCCTCCGACAGCGACCGCGCCAGCCGCAGCGCGCCAGAGAGGCTGATCCTGAGCCCGCCCTGCGGCGAAAACACCCCCGGCGCCTCGCCCGCCCGCCAGCCGCGCAGGCGCATCTCGCGCCCCTCCGGCCCGCTCAGGCCCCGCGCGCTCACCTGCCCGTCGATCTGCGGCAGGAATTGCCCGCCCACACGGCGATAGGTCGCGAGCCGCCGCGCCCGCGCCGCGGGTGGCACGCCGCTCCAGTTGAACCCGCCCTCGACCCCGATCCGCTTCAGCTCGCGCCGCGCCAGAAGGTCGAACCGCTCCCCCGCCATCCGCTCGGCCATGGCCGCGATCAGCAGATAGCCGAGGTTGGCATAGGCAAAGCCCGTCCCCGGTGCGCCCTCGCCCCAGCACGCCGCCCGGGCGAGCCAGTCGCGCAAGGCGACCCCCCGCGGCACCAGATAGCCGCCCGCATCCGACAGCCCCGCCACATGCGCCGCGACCATCCCCACCGTCACCGGCACCTCCGGCCAGCGTGGATGGCGCAGGCGCCACCCCAGCAGATCCGACGCATCGGCCCCATAGGGTGGGTGAAACCCACGCCCCCCCGCCGCCGCGCGAAAGACCCGCCCCGTCACGATCTTCGACAGCGACGCCGCGCGGAACAGGCTCTGCCCGTCCGCCACGATCCCCGGCGCGGCCCGCGTCACCATCGCCTCGCGCCCGTCCGGCCAGCCCAACGCCACCCCGGCAAAGGCGAAGGGCGGCACCAGCGCCCTGAGCGCCGCCTCCAGACTCCCTGCGCTCAATAGACCACGACCGACCGGATGCTCTCTCCCGCATGCATCAGGTCAAAGCCGCGGTTGATCTCGTTCAGGCTCAGCCGGTGGGTGATCATCGGGTCGATCTCGATCTTGCCCTCCATGTACCAGTCGACGATCCTCGGCACATCCGTCCGCCCCCGCGCACCGCCGAAGGCCGTGCCCTTCCAGACCCGCCCGGTCACCAGCTGGAAGGGGCGTGTCGAAATCTCCGCCCCCGCGGGCGCGACCCCGATCACCACCGACACCCCCCAGCCGCGATGCGCGCATTCCAGCGCCTGCCGCATCACCTTCACGTTCCCCGTGCAGTCGAAGGTGTAATCCGCCCCCCCGATCATGTCGCCGCGCCGCCGGGTCAGGTTGACCAGATACGGCACGATATCCCCGTCGATCTCGGTCGGGTTGACGAAATGCGTCATCCCGAAGCGCTCGCCCCAGGCCTTGCGCGCGGGGTTGATATCCACCCCGATGATCATGTCCGCCCCCGCCAGCCGCAGGCCCTGGATGACGTTCAGCCCGATCCCGCCCAGGCCAAAGACCACCGCCGTCGCCCCCGCCTCGACCTGCGCGGTATTGATCACCGCGCCCACCCCCGTCGTGACCCCGCAGCCGATGTAGCAGATCTTGTCGAAGGGCGCGTCCTGCCGCACCTTGGCCAGCGCGATCTCGGGCAGGACCGTGTGATTGGCGAAAGTCGAACAGCCCATGTAATGCAGGACCCGCGTCCCGTCCGGCATCGAAAAGCGCGAGGTGCCGTCCGGCATCAGCCCCTGCCCCTGCGTGCCCCGGATCGCGGTGCAAAGGTTCGTCTTGCGGCTGAGACACGACGGGCATTCCCGGCATTCGGGCGTGTAAAGCGGGATGACATGATCCCCCGGCTTCAGGCTCCTGACCTCCGGCCCCACCTCGACCACCACGCCCGCGCCCTCATGGCCCAGGATCGCGGGAAACATCCCCTCGGGGTCCGCGCCCGACAGCGTGAACTCGTCGGTATGGCAGATGCCGGTCGCCCTGATCTCGACCATGACCTCGCCCGCCTTGGGGCCGTCAAGGTTGACCTCCATCACCTCCAGCGGCTTGCCGGCTGCAACCGCCACGGCGGCACGGGTGCGCATCGCGTTCCTCCCTCGTCATGCGTTGCCCGACAGTCGCGGAAACCGCCGCCCGGATCAACCGCCTCGACAGCGCCGCCGCTTCAGGGCAGGATGTTGCCCATGCGCCCGGTCCTCGCCGCCCTTGCCCTCTCCGCTCTCTCTGCCTGTGCGGCAACCCAATCCGCGGCGCCGCAGACGGGCACGCCGGCCGGCCCGGCCCTGCCCGCCGCCGGCGCCGATACCTGTGGCGCCACAGCCCGGGCCGGCCTGATTGGCCAGCCGGCAACCGCGCTCGAACGGGTCTATATCCTCGGCCCCGTGCGCCTGATCCGCCCGAACGACGCCATCACGAAAGACGAACTGGCCGGTCGCATCAACTTCGGGCTCGATGCCTTCGACCGGATCGTGACAATCTCATGCGGTTAAGCCTTGCGCCCCCGGGTGCTTTCGCGGCAGCGTCAGCCCGCCGGATCCCGATGCCCGCCGGACCGCCTGCCAGGACAAATCCATGCCGCTGCATCCTTTCGCCCCGCTTGTCGCGCTCTTCATCCTGACGGGCTGCATCTTCATCCCCATCCCCGCCCCGCCCGGTGCGCCCGGTTCGATCACGATCATCCCCGGCGACCCCTGCGGCGCACGCAGCGTGTCGGCCTTCCGCGGCGCGACCGAAGCCGAAATCCGCAACGTGCGCTTCTCCGCACCCGGGCCGGTCCGCATCCTGACCGTCGGCCAGCCCGCCACGGCCGACATGATCGAAAACCGCCTCAACTTCATCATCGGGACCGACGGACGGGTCGCCGACATCACCTGCGGCTAACCCGGAGTCCCGAACCAGGGCCAATCCGGGCGTCCGGGACTGCAGAGCGCTTGATTTGTGCGGGACCCCGCGCGAATGTCAGGGTCATGACACTCCTTCCGCCCAATGCGGTCGCGTTTCCCGACTCCGGGGTCACGGCCTTCCACCGGACCGAACTGAACCTGATCCTGCAGGTCTATGGCCGGATGGTCGCTCTGGGCGAATGGCGCGACTACGGCATCCTCACCTCGCGCGATGCCGCGGTCTTTGCCGTGTTCCGCCGGACAGCCGAATCCCCCCTCTACCGGATCGAGAAACGCCCCCGTCTCCGGCTGCGGCAGGGCCTCTATGCCGTCATCGGCGCGGACGGTCAGGTCCTGCGGCGCGGCCACGACCTTGCCGCCGTCCTGCGGGTCTTCGAATCCCGCCACCTTCGCGTGCTCGACTAGCCGGGTCCCGGCCGCTGTGCCAAAGCCCGGGTCACGGCGCGGCCTTCACCGGCGGCGCGTCAACCTTTCGGCAACCGGCGTGCGTAGCCGCAACACGGGCCCCCGGCCCAAACCGCACCGACGCGATACCGACGTGATACCGACGTGATACCGAAACCCCGTTTGACCGGAAAATCCGGCGGTTAACCTCTGATTCGCGCGGTTTCACCGCACCGGGTCAAGCCGGGCATCCTCCAGCGCGCACTCCCGCGCCACGTCTGCACCGCAGTCGCGGAATTCCAGGTCCCGCGTCAGGCAGATCCGTACCTCCGCGATCATCCCGTCCCGGCAGGTCACGGTCAGCCCGCCGGCCTTGATCAGGGGGTTTTCCCGCAGGAATGCCTCCTCGACCAGGGCCGCAGGCAGCCGGACGCTTTCGCGCAGACGCTCGAAAACCTCAGGCTTTTCAACCCTGTCCCAGGCCTCCCGCGCCAGCGCAAGGTAATCCGCGGCCGCCAGCCCCGAACAGGTGCCATGCTTGTTCCACTGATACCAGGCCAGCCCCGGCGTCCCCATGATGTCGGCCATCGCCGCCGTCTGCCGCCGCGTCGGCTCGGCAAAGCCGGTCCGGCAGCGCTCGGGCCAGCCCTCCTCGTCTTGCGGCCAAAGCCCGTGCAGCACCCATCCCGCATCGCGCTCCGCCGCGCATTGCGGCGACCCCCGCGCGTCACCCTCGATCGCGCACCAGCTCGGCGACCACGACAGCGCCATGACATAGTAGTCGAATTCCCCCGCGATATCCTGCGCTTGCGCCATCACCGGCAGCAGCAGTCCAGCCAGAACGGGACGGATCATCGGGGCTTTCCTTTTGACTTCCGCGCGACTATACCCCGGCTCAGTTCCCCGACAACAAGGACGAGGGCCTTCCCCAGGGCCCGCCCCGGAAACGGGGCCGGGGTAAGGATGTATGCGAGAGGTGCCACATGGCTGACAAACCGATCATGGCGCGCGCAACCGCCGTCTGGCTCGTCGACAACACCACGCTCAGCTTCAGGCAGATCGGCGATTTCTGCGGCATGCACGAGCTCGAGGTGCAGGGCATCGCCGACGGCGATGTCGCGGCCGGCGTCAAGGGTTTCGACCCCATCGCCAACAACCAGCTTGACGCTGTCGAGATCGAAAAGGGCCAGGCGGATCCGCTCTACCGGCTGCGGCTCAAGTTCAACCCCGCCGCCGTGGGCGAGGAAAAGCGCCGCGGCCCGCGCTACACGCCGCTCTCCAAGCGGCAGGACCGGCCGGCCGCCATCCGGTGGCTCGTCAAGCATCACCCCGAACTGACCGACAGCCAGATTTCCAAGCTTGTCGGCACGACCAAGCCCACGATCCAGGCCATCCGCGAACGAACCCACTGGAATATCGGCACGATCGACCCGATCGACCCGGTCGCGCTTGGCCTTTGCCGGCAGTCCGAACTTGACGCCGCGGTGCAGAAGGCCGGGGCAAAGCGGGCTGGGACGGCTGTTCCGGCCACCCCGGACGACCGCCGCAGCATCATGCCGACTGACCGCAGCCTGACCATGGCGCCCGAACCGCGCCTGCCCACCGCCATCGCCGGGCTCGAAACCTTCACCCTCTCGGACCGCGACGATCCCCGCGGCGCGCCGGACAAGGACGACGACTCCGCCCTGACCGACTTCGGCGATGCCGACAGCTTCTTCAACCTCCCCGCCGGCAGCGACGAGGACGAGGACGAAGACGAGGACAAGCCCGACCGCCGCTGACCCCCCGCGCGCGCCCCGGTCCTGTCCGCGCGGCTGCGCGGGCAGGCCAGTGCTCCGGCCTGATCCGCCCGCCGCGCCGGGCCGTATCATCCGTGTGTCCCGCATCCCGGGACCGACTGAGGCAACTGCGCTGTCGTCGCGCGCGCGATTTCGCAGCCCGGCCCCGCCCGTGTATTCGCGCAAACCCCGGTGGGGCAGCAGCGTCGCATTGTCAATTTGTCAATCGGAGGTTTACGGTTTGTTAACCGAATCTGCCAGGCAGTTAACCGATCCGCGCCGTCGCAGCCTTTCCCCGCTTCCCGGTCAGAAGGCCCGCCGCGCCTTCAGCGCGGCGCTGATCGTGCCATCGTCCAGGTAATCAAGCTCTCCCCCCACCGGCACCCCCTGGGCAAGCGAGGTCACCTCCACCCCCGCCAGCCGGTCGGCGATGTAATGCGCCGTCGTCTGCCCGTCGACCGTCGCGCCCAGCGCCAGGATCACCTCGCGCACCCCCTCTGTCGCCACCCGGTCGACCAGCCTGGGGATGCCCAATTCCTCGGGCCCCACCGCATCCAGCGCCGACAGCGTGCCCCCCAGCACATGGTATCGCCCGCGGAACACGCCCGACCGTTCCATCGCCCAGAGGTCGGCCACATCCTCGACCACGCAAAGCTGCCCGTTGCCCCGCGCCTCACTCGTGCAGATCGGGCACAGGTCTCCGGTCGCCAGATTGCCGCAGTTCAGGCAGGTCCTGACCGTCGCCCCCACCCGCGCCATGGCCTCGGAAAGCGGCAAAAGCAACAGGTTACGCTTGCGCAGAAGATGCAGCACCGCCCGCCGCGCCGACCGGGGCCCCAGGCCCGGCAGCCGGGCCATCAGGTCGATCAGCAGGTCGATGTCGCGGGTATCACTCACGCCGCAGGGCTCAGAACGGGAACTTCATGCCCGGCGGCAGGCCCAGCCCTTCGGTGAGCTTGGCCATCTCGGCCGATGCCCGCTCGGCCGCCTTTGCCTGCGCATCCTTGACGGCCGCCAGGATCAGGTCCTCGACCACTTCACGGTCCTCGGCCCGAAAGATCGACGGGTCGATCGTCAGCGCCGTCAGCTCTCCCTTCGCGGTCGCCGTCGCGCGCACCAAGCCCGCTCCCGCCTGTCCCTCGATGGTGATGCGCTCCATGTCGTCCTGAAGCTGGGCCATCTTGGCCTGCATCTCCTGCGCGGCCTTCATCATCTTGGCCATGTCGCCCAGGCCGCCCAGACCCTTCAGCATTCCGCTCACTCCCCTCGTTGCACCCGCGACAATAGGCTTTCGTCCTGCCCCCCTGCAAGGCGGGCTCATTCCTCTTCGAAGGGGTCCCATTCGTCGGGTACCTCGGCCAGTGCCTCGACGCCCGCGTCCTGCGCCTTCGCCGCCTCGGTCCGCACCTCGGCGATCCGCGCCTGCGGAAAGCGCGACATCACCGCCGCCACCAGCGGATGCGCCGCCGCGGCCTTGCGCAGCGCCGTCACCTCGGCATCCCGCGCCTCTGCCAGGGTCGGGGCCTCCCCTCCCGCCACCACGCTCACCGCCCAGCGCACCCCGGTCCAGGACTGGAGCCTCTGCCCCAGCCGCTGCGCCAGATCGCCCGCCGCGCCCTCGGCCGGCGTGAACTCGATCCGCCCCGGAGTATAACGGACAAGCCTCACGCCGGCCTCGATCTCGACCAGAAGATGCACGTCCCGCTGCGCGCGGATCAGCTCCACCACATCCGCAAACCGGCCGAACCGCGCGAGCGGCGACGGCATGGCAGCGGCAAGGACCGCGCCCGAGGCCTGGATGCTTCCCCCACCGGTCGGTCCGGCAAGCGCGACCCCCGCCTGGGCGCGGTCCCCCGCCTGCCCGGCTGGCGCCATCCTTACCCCGCCGCCCCCGGGCGCCCCGCCCCCCCCGGGCCCCGGAGGGTTGCCTTGCAGCTTGCGCACAAGCTCTTCCGGTGTCGGCAGGTCCGCGACATGGGTCAGACGGATCACCGCCATTTCGGCGGCCATCATCGCGTTCGGCGCAAGTGCCACCTCTTCCAGCGCCTTCAGCAGCATCTGCCAGAACCGCGCGAGCACCCGGATGGGCAATCGTGCGGCGACATCTTGCCCGCGCATGCGCTCATCCGGACCGATCGTGGGATCCGCCGCCGCTTCCGGCGCGACCTTGAGGACGCTGACCCAATGCGCGATCTCGGCCAGATCGCGCAGGACCGCCATCGGATCGGCGCCTTCGGCGTATTGCGCCGAAAGCTCGGTCAGCGCCGCTGCCGCCTCACCCCGCAGGATCAGGTCAAAGAGGTCGAGCACCCGCCCACGGTCAGCCAGACCCAGCATGACCCTGACCTCGGCGGCACCGGTCTCTCCCGCGCCGTGGCTGATCGCCTGGTCAAGCAGCGAAGTCGCATCGCGCGCCGATCCTTCCGCCGCCCGCACGATCAGGGCAAGCGCGTCCTCGCTGATCGACGCGCCCTCTGCATGTGCAATCCGGCGCAGGAGCGCCATCATCACCTCGGGCTCGATCCGCCGCAGGTCGAACCGCTGGCAACGGGACAGGACCGTGACCGGCACCTTGCGGATTTCGGTGGTGGCAAAGATGAACTTCACATGCGGTGGCGGCTCCTCCAGCGTCTTGAGCAGCGCGTTGAACGCGCTCGTTGACAGCATGTGCACCTCGTCGATGATGAACACCTTGTAGCGGGCCGAGACCGCGCGGTAGCTCACCGTCTCGATGATGGCGTCGCGGATGTTCTGGACCCCGGTGTTCGATGCCGCATCCATCTCCATCACGTCGACATGGCGCCCTTCCATGATCGCGACGCAATGCTCGCATACCCCGCAGGGCGCAGTCGTCGGGCCACCTGTCCCGTCGGGGCCGATGCAGTTCAGCCCCTTGGCGATGATCCGTGCCGTTGTCGTCTTTCCCGTCCCGCGGATGCCCGTCATGATGAAGGCCTGCGCGATGCGACCCGCGACAAAGGCATTGGTCAGCGTCCGCACCATCGCGTCCTGTCCGACAAGGTCGGCAAAGGTTTCCGGCCGGTACTTCCGCGCGAGCACGCGATAGGGATTGCCAGGCAGGTCGCTCATCGGGTCCCCCCTCTTGCAGGGCGCTCGGCCCTCCGGCTGGCAGAATGCCCCGTCAGGCGTTCGGGCGCCACAGCCCTTTGTCCCGTTTTCTCTCCCCCGGATACCCTGAGGGAAGAATTGGCCCGATACCCCAAAAGCAAGTCAGGCATCCTCCCTGACATTCTCTCAGGACGGCGCAATGTGCCTCGGCTTCGGGTACCGGCGTGACAGCGCCGGTTCGGCGACCTCTGGACGGGCCATGTGGTCGAGGAGTGAGAGGCTGGACAACGACCCAAGCGGGGCTCGTTACGGCTGCTTCCTTCCGGACCTGACCGGGTTGGCGAGGCGCCTGCCCGCGCCAACCTCTCGTC
>JBEIDZ010000084.1:0-9041 GCA_040383215.1 Paracoccaceae bacterium
AAGCAGGCCTTCCACGCCCAGGCCGAAATGACCCTGGCCGAGGCCTATGCCTATACCGGCGCCGTCATGGTCGAAAACCTCTCGGACCGCGACACCGCCGAAGGCATCGCGGCCTTCCTCGCCAGGCGCCCGCCCGACTGGCCACCCGGCGCGTGATGGATCAAAGGCCGTAAAGCCCCCCGAACTTCGCCTCGAGGTACTCCAGAAGCGGCCCCTCGTCCGGCGCGGACCCGACCGCCCGCGCGATCACTTCCGCGGGCTCGAACAGCCCGCCATGTACCTGCACGGCGGCCCGCAGCCACCCGGTCGCCCGCGACGTGTCGCCCCGCGCCAGATCGGCATCCAGGTCGGGGATCGCCGCCCGCATTGCCCGATGCAGGCAGCCGGCATAAAGGTTGCCCAGCGTATAGGTCGGGAAATACCCGAACAGCCCCACCGGCCAGTGCACATCCTGCAGGCACCCGTTCGACGGCCGGTCCACCGCAAAGCCGAAATCCGCCAGGAACCGGTCGTTCCACGCGGCCTCCAGGTCGCCCACGCCCAGATCGCCGCGCATCAGCGCCTGCTCCAGATCGAACCGCATCAGCACATGCAGGTTGTACTGCACCTCATCCGCCTCGGTCCGGATAAAGCCGTCATGCACCCGGTTCACCGCGCGATAGAAGGCCTCCTCGTCACTGATCCCGAAATCGCCGAAGACATCCCGCATCCGCCCGTAAAGCCATCCCGTGAAGGCCCGCGACCGGCCAAGCTGGTTTTCATAGATGCGGCTCTGGCTTTCATGCACGCCCATCGACACTCCCCCGCCCAGCGGGGTCAGCGCATGTTCCGCCGCGATCGCCTGTTCATAGGCGGCATGTCCCACCTCGTGGATCGTGGAATAGAAGCAGTTGAACGGATCGGCCGGGTTCGTCCGCGTCGTGATCCGCACGTCAGACCCCGACCCGGACGCGAAGGGATGCACCGCCTTGTCGATCCGCCCCCGGTTCAGGTCATAGCCGAACACGACCGCCAGCTCCTGCGACAGCCTGAGCTGCCCCGCCTCGTCAAAGGTCCCGGTCAGCACCGGCGCGGGACCTGCCGCCAGCACCGCCGCGCGCAGCGCCACCAGCCGCGGTCTCAGCGCGCCGAACATCCGCGACAGCCCCGCCGAGGTCGCCCCCGGCTCATAGCCGTCCAGCAGCGCGTCATAGACATCGCCCCCCTGCGCCAGCGCCTGCCCCTCCTCGCGCCGCAGCCGCACGACATGGTCCAGCGTCGGCAGGAAGGCCGCGATATCCTCGCTCGCCCGCGCCTCGGCCCAGACCCCCTGCGCGACCGACGTCACCCGCGCCAGTTCCGCGGCCAGCGGCGGGGGCACGCGGATCGCGCGCTCATAACTCCGCCGGACATGGCGCAGCACCGCATGGCTCGCCTGATCCACAGCCACGGCCCGGTCCAGCCAGTCGGCAATCCGCGGATCGGTCCGCCGCGCATGCAGGACCGATTCGATCGCCGCCATCTCCTCGCCCCGCTGCGCCGCCGCCCCGCGCGGCATCATCGTCTCCTGATCCCAGCCCAGCCGGCCCGCGATCTGGCCCAGGGCTTCGGTCGTGCGCTGGAATTCCAGCAATTCCTCATAGGCCGGCATTCCGGGCTCCTTCAGGTTGCGCGCGCGCCGTCGCGCACCGATTGCGGCAGGGGATAGCGCGCCAGATACTGTGCCCGCAGGATCAGCACCCAAAGCACGACAGCCCCGGCCTGATGCAGGATCGCCAGCGGCAGCGGCGCCGAATAAAGCACCGTCACGATCCCGATCAGCGCCTGCAGGGCCAGCATCGCCAGCATCGCGGACAGGGCAAACCGCGTCGCCCCCTGCGGCGACTGCCGCCCGCGCCACCAGACGAAGACGCCAAGCGCCAGCAGCGCATAGCCCGTCATCCGGTGCATGAACTGCACAAGCCCCGCATCCTCGAAGAAGTTGCGCCAGAGCGGCGCGCGCGAAAACGGCTCGGGCGGCAGAAAGCCGTCCCCCATCAGCGGCCAGGTCGGAAAGGCCCGCCCCGCATCGATGCCGGCGACAAGCGCGCCGAGCAGGATCTGCAGGAAGGCCAGATGCATCATCCCCGTCGTCAGGCCGAAAAGCCGCGGCTCTCCGGCCCGCCGGGCCTGGATCAGGTCCGCCTCGCGCCGCCCCAGCAGCAGCACATACCAGGCCAGAAGCCCCAGAATGACAAAGGCCAGCCCCAGATGCGTGGCCAGCCGGTAGGACGGCACCGCCGTCATCCCCGCTTGCAGACCGCCATGCACCATCCACCACCCGATGGCCCCCTGGACGCCGCCCAGAACCCCGGGGATCAGCAGACGCCCCGTCCAGCCCGGCGGGATCGCCTTCGTCGCCAGAAAGACGAAAAACCCCACACCCCAGACCAGCCCGATCAGCCGCCCAAGCTGCCGGTGCCCCCATTCCCACCAGTAGATCGTGCCGAATTCCTCGATCGTCATGCCGCGGTTCATCAGCGCATATTGCGGCGTCGCCTTGTAGGCGGCGAATTCGGTCTCCCAGTCGGCGGCCGACAGGGGCGGGACCGCCCCGGTGACCGGCGCCCATTCCGTGATCGACAGCCCCGAATCGGTCAGCCGGGTCATGCCGCCCACGGCGATCATCACCGCCACCAGCGCGAACAGCGACATGAGCCAGAGGCGGATCGCACCGCGCCTGTCGCGCCGGCCCCGGTCGATGACCCCGGGCACGGCTGCCGCCGGCGCAGCCTCCGCGACCTCCTCGAACAGCCTGCGCGGCTTTGTGGCCATCCGGCGCGCCCTCCCGCTTCTTCCCGCTCTGGGCGCGTTACCTATCCCCTGCATCCCCGCCCGGCAAGCGCGGCCCGGCCGCCCCGTCCCGGTCCATTCGCCGCGCCCACCGGACCATCTGCCGCATCACGCCATGCAGCGTCTGCACATCCGCCCGCGTCAGCCGCTGCCGCGACCAGAGGTTGCGCAGGTTCAGCTTCATGCTCTCCGCCTTGTGCGGCGGAAAGAAGAATCCCGCCTCCTCAAGCCGTGCTTCGTAATGTTCGGCCAGCTTCTCGACCTCGACCGTCTCGGCCCAGTCCGCGCCCGCCATCTCCATCCGCGCGGGCACCGCCTCGGCCGTCGCGCGGCGCCACTCATACCCCATCAGCAGGACGCATTGCGCGAGGTTGAGCGAGGGGAAGTCCGGGTTCACCGGCACACTCACCACCACATTGGCCCGCGCGATGTCGACATTGTCCATCCCCGTCCGCTCGGGGCCGAACAGGACGGCCGTCCTCTCCCCCGCCGCCACCCGCGCCGCGCAGTCGCGCATCGCCTCCTCGGGGCTCAGGATCAGCTTGGTCAGGTCCCGCGGCCGCGCCGTCGTGGCATAGGTATAGCTGCAATCCGCCATCGCCGCCGCCGTTGTCGGATAGACCAGCGCCTCGTCCAGAAGCCGCCCCGCGCCGGCCGCCAGCGCCACCGCGCGCGGATTGGGCCAGCCGTCGCGCGGCTCGACCAGCCGCATCCGGTCCAGCCCGAAATTCCACATCCCCCGCGCGGCCGAGCCGATGTTTTCGCCCATCTGCGGCCGGATCAGGACAAAGGCGGGCTGCGGCAGTCCGGTCGGCATCGCGGGGCATCCTCCTGCGCCCCGGGGGCCGGGGCCGCCGGGGTCATATGCCGCCCGGCCCCCCGCCGGCAAGCCGCGACAGGCGCGCGCACCCCGCATGGCCAAGACGGGCGAAGCCGGCTATAGCGGCCATGACCATCCCGGAGCCTTTCCGCCATGACCGATGCCGCCGATCAGCCGCAGCTCTACCTCATCACGCCGCCTGCCTTCGACCTCGCGACCTGGCCCGACACGCTCGCCGCCTGCCTCGATGCCGTCCCCGTCGCCTGCCTGCGCCTGGCACTTGCCGGGCGCGACGACGACCGTATTGCCCGCGCCGCCGATGCGCTGCGCGACATCGCCCATGCCCGCGACATCGCGCTCGTCATCGAAGACCACGCCCTGCTGGTCGAACGCCTCGGCCTCGACGGCGTCCACCTCACCGATGCCGCCCGGTCCCTGCGCCAGATGCGCAAGCTTCTCGGCCCCGACGCCATCGTCGGCGCCTTCTGCGGCAATTCCCGCCATGACGGGATGACCGCCGGCGAACTCGGCGCCGATTACGTCAGCTTCGGCCCCGCGGGCGACAGCCCCCTCGGCGCGGGCCGCCGCGCCGGCGAAGACCTCTTCGCCTGGTGGTCCGAAATGATCGAGGTGCCCGTCGTCGCCGAAGGCGCGCTCGACGCCACGCTCGTCCGCAGCCTCGCCCCCCACGCCGACTTCTTCGGCCTGGGCGAGGAAATCTGGAACGCCGAGAACCCCGCGACCGCGCTGAGGGCCTTCCACGCCGCCATGCTCGCCGGGCTCTGACCGCGCGGCCACAGGCCCCGCCTCAGCGCCCCCCGGCCTCGCGCAGGCCGAACCCCGCCCGCACCGCCCTTTCCGTGACCGCGGCCAGCCGCTTGCGGTCATCGAAATCCGCAACCGCCACCGGCGGGTGATAGACGAGCCTCACAGACCCCGGCCTCGGCGCCGCCAGCACGCGCGCCAGATGCGAGGCGAAATCCATCCCACCCCACCAGCCGTGAAACCGCGGATCCTCGCCCTCGGGCGCCGTATAGGTCACCGATACCGGCTGAATCGCCAGCGTGGCGCGCAGGTCGGGGTCAAGAAAGGCCGCAAACAGCGTCGTCTTGAACGGCAGCACCCGCCGCCCGTCCGTGGATGTACCCTCGGGAAAGAAGACAAGCCTGTGCCCCACCGCCAGCCTCTGGCGGAAGACCTCCACATGCTCATGCGCCTCGCGCGGATTGCGCCGCAGGAAGACCGTCCCCGTCGCCCGCGCAAGCCAGCCGATCCCCGGCCATCCGGCCACCTCGGCCTTGGACACGAAATAGACCCGGTCCCCCGCATTCAGCGCAAAGATGTCAAGCCACGAGGCATGATTGGCCACCACCGCTCCCGCCCCCCGCATCGGCCGCCCTTCGGCCGACCAGCCCATCCCCATGATGCGGAACGCATTGCGGCAGACAAAGCGCGTGATCGACGGCGTCACCGGCCGCCGCGGCCCGTTCAGGGGCGCCTCGACCAGCCGCGCCAGCAGCAGGATCGCAAGCCCGCCAAAGACCAGAACCGCCAGCGGCAGCGCCCGCCGCAAGATGCGCCACCGCTCGGCCAGGCTGAAGGGCCCGTGCACGGGCGGAGGATCGCCGACCCAGGTCAAGCGCCCGCCCTGTCGCCGGTATAAAGCGCCGCCTGCCCCGGCTTCATCCGCGCGACATCCAGCAGAAGGCAGACATCCGTCGTATTGAAGGCGCGGTCCGTGAAGGCCCCCTCCCCCACACATCCTCCCAGCCGAAGATAGGCCTTGATCAGGGCCGGCGTGGCCAGCATCGCGCGGCGCCGGTCGATCTTCCCGGGCGCGATCAGGTCCATCGTCCGGAAGTCCCGCGACCTGACCCGCAGATCGGCCGGGGCCAGATAGCTGTGGTGCAGCAGCGACAAAGGCTCGGCCAGCGCCGCCGGGTCCGTGCCGCGAAACGACGCGACACCGAACAGCACATCGACGCCCCGCGCCTGCACTTCCCCCGCCAGCGCCTGCCAGAGCCAGACCATCGCCGGACCGCCGCGATACTCCGCATCGATGCAGGACCGGCCAAGCTCCATCAGCCGCCGCCCCCCGGCGCGCAGGACCGTCAGGTCATACTCGTCTTCCGAATAGAACTGCCCGGCCCGCACCGCGGCCGCATCGTCCATCAGCCGATAGACGCCGACGACCGTCTCCCCGTCCCGATGCGCACGGTCGATCAGCAGCAGATGTTCCGCAACCTCGTCGAACCGGTCCCGCTCGATCCCCCGCGCATGGTCGACCATCGGCCCGTCGCCGCCCAGTTCGGACACAAACACACGGTAGCGCAGTCTCTGTGACGCTTCGATCCCCGCCCCGCCGCGGACCAGACGCACCGTGAAATCAGGCACATGCACCCCGCCACAGGCCTGAACGGCCCCGCGTTGTGCAGAAGGGTCGCTGCGGTCGGACAGGGCAGATGGCATCGCTTCGCACCCTCGGATCAGGACGCTTTTCTAGGCAGCGGGAAACCCTTTGGCAACGTTTCTGCCGACTGACTGCCACGGCAGAGTCGCTAACACTTCATGGTTGAAATATGAAAACGTCATACTACGTATGGTTGTAATCCGACAGACCCCAGCGCTATCTGCCTTCACGCACTCCAGCAGGATCAAAGGCTGACGATGACCAGACTGACCGCAGTGCCATCGACCACGACCTTGCCGGCTTCCCGGAAATTGACCGTGATCCGCCCGCCGACATTGGACTGCACCTGCCCGTCGCCCCAGTCGGGTCGGTCGGGATGGCGCACGATCATCCCCGGCGCAAGGATCGCATTGACATGTTCCATTCCGCCTCACGGGGGTCTGCGATGAAAGCCGAAGGTGACCTTCCCGCCCTTGTCGGTTCGCGCATCTGCCATGACCTTGTGAGCCCTCTGGGCGCGATCGGCAACGGGGTCGAGCTTCTGGAACTCAGCGGGATGGAGCCTACACCCGAAATGCAGCTCATCGCCGAAAGCGTCGCGGCCGCGCAGGCCCGCCTGCGGTTCTTCGGCATCGCCTACGGCACGGCCCGCACCGGCGCAGCCCTCTCCGCGACCGACATCACCGCGATGCTCGACGCCTTGTCCCGCAGCGGACGGCTGACCTATGCCTGGACGGGTGCCGAAGATGTGCCGCGTCCGGCTGCCAAGGTGATCTTCCTGCTGCTGCAATGCCTCGAATCCGCCCTGCCCTACGGCGGCCGGATCACGGTCAGCCTGACCGAAGCCGGCTGGCACATCGTCGCCGAGGCTGACCGCATGATGATCGACGAAACGCTCTGGGCCGGACTGACCGCCAACCAGCCGCCTCCCGTCACGGCGGCCCAGGTGCAGTTCGCGCTGCTTCCGGCCGCTCTCGCCGCGACCTCCACACGCCTTGCGCTCGACATGACACCCCAACGCATATCCGCGCGGTTCCGGCTCTGACCCCGGCCGGACCGCGGCCTCTCAACCGCGGTCAGCGCCGGATCGTGCCGTCACCCGTGACGAGGTACTTGAAACTCGTCAGCTGCTCGGCCCCCACAGGCCCCCGCGCATGCAGCTTGCCGGTCGCAATCCCGATCTCCGCGCCCATCCCGAACTCCCCCCCGTCGGCAAACTGGGTCGAAGCGTTGCGCATCAGGATCGCCGAATCGAGCCGCTGGAAGAACCGCGCCGCCGTCGCGTCATTCTCGGTGATGATCGCATCCGTATGCTGCGACCCATAGGTCCGGATATGGTCCATCGCCTCGTCCACGCCGTCCACCAGCCGCGCCGCGATGATCATGTCCATGAATTCCCGCCCGAAATCATCCGGCCCTGCCCTGACCGTGCCCGCGACCGCCAGAAGCTCGCCCTCCGCCCGCACCTCCACCCCCGCCGCCAGCAGGTCCCCGATCAGGACCGCGCCATGCGTCTCGTGAAACCGCCGGTCGACCAGCAGGCATTCCGCCGCGCCGCAGATGCCGGTCCGGCGCGTCTTGGCATTCAGGACCACCCGCCGCGCCTTGTCCGGATCGGCATCGCCGTCGACATAGACATGGCAGATCCCTTCCAGATGCGCAAAGACCGGCACCCGCGCCTCGGCCTGCACCAGCCCGACCAGCCCCTTGCCCCCGCGCGGGACAATGACGTCGATGTGGCGCACATCCGTCAGCATCGCCTGCACCGCCGCCCGGTCGCGCGTCGGCACCAGCTGGATCGCGTCCTCGGGCAGACCGGCAGACCTCAGCCCCGCAATCAGGCAGGCATGGATCGCCCCGGCCGAATGCAGGCTCTCGGACCCGCCGCGCAGGATGACGGCATTGCCCGATTTCAGGCAGAGCGCCCCGGCATCCGCGGTCACATTGGGGCGCGATTCATAGATCACCCCGATCACGCCAATCGGCGTGCGCACCCGTTCGATATGCAGCCCCGACGGCATGTCCCAGGCCGCGATCACTGCGCCCACCGGGTCCTTCTGCGCGGCCACCGCCCGCAGCCCCTCGGCCATCGCGGCAATCCGGCGGCTGTCAAGCGTCAGGCGATCCATCATCGCCGGCGACAGCCCCTTGGTCCGGCCATAGTCGAGGTCGCGCGCATTGGCCTCGGTGATCTGCCGCTCTTGCGCCAGGATCGCATCCGCCGCCACCTGCAGCGCCGCCGCCTTGTCCGCCGCCGGGGCATAGGCAAGGATCCCGGCGGCCGCCCGCGCCCGTGCGCCGATCCCGGCCATCAGCATCGCGATATCGCTCTGGTCGTTCATCGCCCTGTCCCCATCGCGCAAGGGACCGGACCTCCGCCCCTGCTCGTGCCCTCTCTGCGCCAAGACGAGCGCCAAGGAAAGGGGATGCGCAAGCCGGGCCACCGGCAAAGCCGCACCACGCCGCGCGGCTTCCCACGTCCTGCCCCGTCACAGCACCATGTCGTCGCGGTGGATCAGGACCGACCGGCCCTTGTAGCCCGGAAGCCCCTCGATCTCGGCCGACCGCCGGCCGCGGATCAGCCGCGCCTCCTCGGCGGTATAGCGCGTCAGGCCAAGCCCCAGCCGCACGCCCCCCGGCCCCAGGATCGCGACCGGGTCGCCGCGCCCGAACCGCCCGCCCACGCCCGTGATCCCGGCCGGCAGCAGGCTCTTTCCCGCCTGCAGCGCCGCAACGGCGCCGGCATCGACCGTGATCTCCCCCTTCGGCTTCATCGCCGCGATCCAGCGCTTGCGCGCGGCCTGCGGGTCGGTCTGCGGCAGAAACCAGGTGCAGCGCGCCCCCTCCGCCAGCCGCGCCAGCGGGTTCATCGGCGCCCCTTGCGTGATCGCCATCGCACAGCCCGCATCCGTCGCCATCCGCGCGGCCATCAGCTTGGTGATCATCCCGCCCTTCGAAACGCCGGACACCCCCTCCCCCGCCATCGCCTCGATCTCCGGC
>JBEIDZ010000085.1:0-9039 GCA_040383215.1 Paracoccaceae bacterium
GCAAGCGTCCGGCCGACCCGGCCCTGCGGCCCTTCTGCTCTCGGCGCTGCGCGGATATCGACCTCGCGCGCTGGCTGACCGGTTCCTATGCGATCCCGACCGAAGAAGAGCCCGAGGAAGCGCCCGCCCCGCCGCCCGGCTCGCCCCCCCGCCACTGACCGGCCGCGCCATCCTCGCCCGCCTTGCCGGCTGCGACGCGGCGGGCGACGCCGGCCGCGGCCAGCACATGCGCGGTCATTGCGGCTTCGGCCCAGTCGGGGTCGCGCGCGGCGATCGCCTCGGCAATGTCGTGGTGATGGCGGCTTTGTCGGATCATGTCCTGCGCCGAATACATCTGGTAGGTCCGCAGAACGAGCCCGAGATTGACCGCCAGCGAGAGCATCCCCGCCAGTCGGGGCGACCGGGCTGCGACCATGATCCGGTTGTGGAACGCGGCATTGGCGAGCGAGATGGCTTCGGTATCGGCGCGGCTCCGGGGCGGGGTATGGGCCGACATGACCTCGGCCAGGCGCCGCAGTTCCGCGCAATCCGCCGCGGTCGCATGTTCGGCCGCCCGTCGCGCGCCATAGCTTTCAAGCATCGCGCGGATGCGGAAGATCTGCTGCACCTCGTCGGGGCTGAGGCCGGTGACACGCAGCCCCTCGCCGGGGGCGCGGCGCAGGAAACCCTCGATCAGCAGCCGCCGGATCGCCTCGCGCACCGGCGTGCGCGACAGGCCTAGCCGCTCGGCCAGTCCGGTCTCGGTCACCCGCTCCTCGGCGGCGAGGATGCCGTCGAGGATGTCGCCGCGGATCGCGAGATAAGCGGCTTCGGCGGCGCTGACCCCGCGTTCCTCCTCGCCGCGCATCAGGCGGCCGCGCGGGGCGGAAAGCCGCCCGCCTTCATCACCATCCCCGGCACGACATGGCCAAGCTGCGCCTCGAGCCAGGCGGCGGCGGCGATGGCGGCATCGAGGTCATAGCCCGTGGCCACGCCCGCACGTTCGAACATGTAGACCAGATCCTCGGTCGCGACATTGCCGGTGGCGCGCGGTGCAAAGGGGCAGCCGCCCACCCCGCCGAGCGAGGCGTCGAAGGAGCGCACGCCCGCCATCAGCCCTGCCCAGGCATTGGCGATGCCGGTATTGCGCGTGTTGTGCAGATGCAGCCGCAGCGGCACGTCGGGAAAGCGCGCCCTGACGGCGCCCACCCGTTGCGCGACATCGGCCGGGGTGGCCACGCCGATCGTGTCGGCCAGCGTGAGTTCCGCGGGTGGCGCTGCCATCGCGCCCTCGATCACGCGCAACAGCCGGTCGGTCGCGATCTCTCCCTCGAAGGGGCAGCCGAAGGAGGCGCCGATCGTCAGCGTCGGCCGGATGGTGGCTGCGGCGGCCGCCTGCACCTCGGCCCAGACGCGCAGGCCGTCCTCTGTCCCCATGCCCTGGTTGCGGCGCGAGAAGGTGTCCGAGGCGACGACGACGAAATTGACCTCGTCCAGCCGCGCCGCAACCGCCCGCTCGAACCCCTTGAGGTTGAGGGCGAGGCCGGCATAGCGCGCCACCCCGCGCGGCAGGCGGGCGCAGAGCTCGTCGGCATCCGCCATCTGCGGCACGCGGGCGGGATTGACGAAACCCGTCACCTCGATCCGGCGCGCGCCGGCGGCGATGGCATGCTCGACCAGCGCGAGTTTTGTATCCACCGAAAGGATCGTCTTCTCGTTCTGTATACCGTCGCGCGCCGAAACCTCGACAATCTCCACGGTTTCAGGGCTTGGCAGCATGATTTTTTCCCGATCCCCTTTTCTTTTGCATACACGGATGTATCCTTCCGCGCAAGAAATGGAAGACCGCGGGCCGGGATCGGGCAATGACCTTGCCCAGCGACATAGCCCGAACCTGAAGGAGACAAGATGACCGCTGCCCCGGACACCGCCGCGACCGGCCCCTCGGCCGGCGCGGCCCCCCGCTCGGGGCCGCTCACCGATATCCGCGTGGTCGAGATGGGCCAGCTTCTGGCCGGCCCCTTCTGCGGGCAGCTTCTGGCCGATTTCGGTGCCGAGGTGATCAAGATCGAACCCCCCGGCGAAGGCGACCCGATGCGTGAATGGGGCCGCGAGAAGCCCTATGGCAAGTCGCTCTGGTGGCCTGTCGTGGCGCGCAACAAGAAGTCGGTGACACTGAACCTGCGCCTGCCCGAGGCGCAGGCCGTCGTGCGCGACCTTGTTGCCAAGGCCGATATCCTGATCGAGAATTTCCGCCCCGGCACGATGGAGCGCTGGGGTCTGGGCTATGACGCGCTGAAGGCGATCAACCCCCGCCTCATCATGGTGCGCGTGACCGGCTTCGGCCAGACCGGCCCCTATGCCTCGCGCGCGGGCTACGGCAGCATTGGCGAGGCGATGGGCGGCCTGCGCTATGTCGTGGGCGACCCTTCGACCCAGCCGTCGCGCATGGGCATCTCGATCGGCGACGAATTGGCCGCGACCTATGCCTGCCTTGGCGCGCTCATGGCGCTGCATCACCGCGAACGCACGGGCGAAGGCCAGATCGTCGATTCCGCGATCTACGAGGCGGTGCTCGCGATGATGGAAAGCATGGTGACCGAATACCATGTCGCGGGCTATGTTCGCGAACGCACCGGGCCGATCCTGCCCAATGTCAGCCCCTCGAACGTGTTTGACACCCGCGATGGCAAGCTTCTCCTGATCGCCGCCAACCAGGACACGGTCTTCCGCCGTCTGGCCCAGGCGATGGGCCAGCCCGGGCTGGCTACCGACCCGCGCTATGCCACCCACGCTGCACGCGGCGATCACCAGCCCGAACTTGACGCGCTGATCAACGACTGGACCCGGACCGTCGACCTCGACCCGCTTCAGGCACTGCTCGAAGAACATGGCGTGCCTTGCGGGCTGATCTACACCGCGCCCGACATGCTGAAGGACCCCCATTTCAAGGCACGCGAGGCCATCGTGGACGTGGCCCACCCCGTCTTTGGCACGCTCAAGATGCAGAACGTCGCGCCGCGGCTTTCGGGCACGCCGGGGGCGGTGCGCCATGCCGGGCCCGACCTTGGCGAACATACTGCCGAAATCCTGGGCGGCCTTCTGGGCATCGATGCGGGCACGCAGGATGCCTGGCGGGCCAGGGGGATCATCTGACACGACATGGACAGGCCGGCCGACATGGAGGAAGGGTTCCTGACGCTGGCCGAGGCGGCCGAGCGGCTGGGGATCAGCCGGCTCAAGCTGCGCGAGGGGATTGCCAAGGGCGTCATCGCCGCCCGCCGCGACAACGAAGGGCACTGGCGGGTCGACCTTGCCGCGCTGCCCGGCGATGTCAGGCGTGCGGTTGCGGGCGTGCCGGCCGATCCCGCCGACCTCATGGGCACCCTTTTTGACGAGATCGAGGAACTCGGTGCCGATCTCGCCCGCGCGCAGGACACGACAGGGCGGCTCACCGCGCTGGCCGGGATGCAGGCCGAGATGCTCGACCGCCTTACTGGTCTGGTCGAGGCGCGCACGGCCGAGCGTGACCGCTTGGGCGATGTCGCGGGTCGGGCACTCGCCGCGGCCGAAGAGGCCGAGACGCGCGCCGCACATCTGCAGGCCACGGCCGACCGCGCGCTGGGGCTCCTCGACCGGGCGACCGGAACGCTTGAAGGGGTACGGGGCGAGATCGCCCGTCTTTCGGCCGAGGCCGAGGAAAAGGACCGCCGGATCGCCGATCACGGCACGCGGCTGGAACGGCTCTTTCAGCTGTCCGAACAGGCGCTGGCCAGGGCGGGCAGCGCACGGCCGGGCCCGGGGCTGATCGCACGCATATTGGGAACGGGGCGCTAGGCGGCGCCGGGACTTATCGGGGATGGGAAAGCACAAGATGGGCAAGACCGAAGACCTGATCCGCACCTACGAGGCGCGGCTCGCAGAGATCGAGGCGCGGCTGGCGCGGATGGAAGGCGCAGGTGCCCCGGCGCCAGCCGCCGGCCATGCCCCCGCCGCGCGGCGGATGCGCGGCACCGGCGGCCTGAGACTCGGCGTCGACGTGGGTGGCACCTTCACCGACCTCATCCTGCTCGATGCCGCCAAGGGCAAGGTCTGGTCGGCCAAGGTCCCCTCGACCCCGCAGGATTCCTCCATCGGCGTGCTGAACGGGATCGAGAAGATCTGCCGCGAGGCGGGCGTGCGCCCTTCCGACATCGCCGAGGTCATGCATGGCACCACGGTGGCCACCAACACCGTGCTCACCGGTTCGGGCGCGCGGGTGGGCCTTGTCACCACCAAGGGCTACCGCGACGTGCTCCAGATCGCGCGCTCCTATGTTCCCGGCGGCCTTGGCGGCTGGGTGATCTGGAACAAGTCGCTGCCCCTCGCCCGGCTCGAGGACACGATCGAGGCCGACGAGCGCATCGACGCGCAGGGCAATGTCCTCGTGCCCCTGGATGAGGCCGCGCTGCGCCGCGACCTCAAGAAGTTGCGCGAGCGCGGGATCGAGGCTCTCACCATCTCGCTCTTCAACGGCTATGTCTCGGACGTGCACGAGGCGCGCGTGGCCCGCATCGCCGCGGAGGTGATGCCCGACATCCCCGTCTCGACCAGCCACGCCACCATGCCCGAGATGTACGAATACGAACGCACCGAAACCACGGTCGTCAATTCCTACGTCCGCCCCGTGGTCGCCAAATACGTGGCCAACCTCCAGCGCGAGCTCAGGGCCAAGATGGGCGACGTCAACCTGCAGATCCTGCGCTCGGACGGCGGGCTCTCCTCGGCGCAGTCGGCGATGGACCAGCCCGTCAACCTGCTCATGTCGGGTCCCGCGGGCGGCGTCTCGGGCGCGCTCTGGATCGCCAAGAATGCAGGCTTCAAGAACCTTCTGACCTTCGACATGGGCGGCACCTCGACCGATGTCGCCCTGATCGAGAACGGCGTCGCCCGCACCCGGCGCGAAACCCGCGTGGCCGATGTCACCGTGCGGGCGCCTTCGATCGACGTGCGCACCGTGGGCGCGGGCGGGGGGTCCATCGCCTATGTGCCCGACCTCACGCGCGCGCTGCGCGTCGGGCCGAAATCGGCCGGCGCCGTGCCCGGCCCCGCCGCCTATGACCGTGGCGGCGAGGTCGCGACCGTGACGGACGCCAACGTCGTGCTGGGCTACCTGCCATCCGATGCGCGCCTTGGCGGTGACATGACGATCCGCCGCGACCTCGCCGTCAAGGCGGTGCAGCAGGTCGCCGATGCGCTGGGCAAAAGCCTTGAAGATGCGGCCGAAGGCATCGTCGCCATCGTCAACGAGAACATGTGCGGCGCGCTCCGCCTCGTCTCGGTCGAACAGGGCTATGACCCGCGCGACTTCGCGCTGATCGGCTTCGGCGGCGCGGGGCCCCTGCATGGCAACGCGCTCTCCCGGCTCATCAACGCCTGGCCCTCGATCGTGCCGCCCGGTCCGGGCGTGCTCTGCGCCTATGGCGACGCGACCACGCGCCTGCGCAACGAAGCCTCGCAGACCTTCGTGCGCACCACCGCCACGACATCGGACCGCGAGGTCGGGGCCATGCTGCGCGACCTCGCCGACCGCGCCTCGGCCGATCTCGAGGATGAAGGCGTGCCGCGCGCCGAGCAGGAGACGCTCTACCAGATCGACATCCGCTATCAGGGCCAGGGCATGAAGCTCACCATTGACATGGACCCCGCAGCGCTCGCGCGCGAGGGTCTGGCCGGCATCGCCCACCGCTTTGACCGCGAACACGAACAGCTCTTCACCTTCGCGCTCGACGCGCCGCACGAACTCGTGGGCCTGCGCGCCGTGGTGCAGGGGCAGGAAAAACCCTTCATCGGTCGCGACTATGGCCAGGGCGGGCCGGATGCCTCCCATGCCGTCGTCCACGACACGCGCATCTACCACGCCGGCACATGGCATGACGCGCGCATCTATGACCGCGCGAAGCTGCAATCCGGCAACCGCATCCACGGCCCCGCCATCGTGACCGAAATGGACGCAACCGCCCTTGTCCTGCCCGGCCACGTCGGCATCGTCGACCGCGTGGGCAATATCCTGATCTGGCCCGAAGGCCACGAGAAGGCCCGCTAGGTCGATGCCCGCCCGTCCGCACTCATCCCGCTTTCCAGGCGGCCCGGTCGCTCTGCTCCGCGCGCCTGCCGCCCCCGCAATCCGAAAGGCACCCTAACATGCCCGCGAAAGTCGTCCAGTCCAACCCGCAGCCCTTCACCCGCGTCAAGGTCGACCCGATCACGCTCGACATCGTGGAAAACGCGCTGCGCAACGCCCGCGCCGAAATGGATGCCGTGCTCTTCCGCACCGCCATGTCGCCCGGCATCCGCGAACAGCACGACGCCTTCCCCATGATCGCCAACCAGGAAGGCAAGATGGTCGTGGGCCAGTTCGGCTCGTTCCTCTACGGCTTCATGCAGGGCTATCAGGGCACGATCGAGGATGGCGACATCTTCATCACCAACGATCCCTATTCCTGCGGCGGCGCGGTCAGCCATCTCAACGACTGGCTTCTGATGATGCCGATCTTCCACGACGGCCGCCTCGTCTCGTGGGCGGCGATGTTCGGCCACATGACGGACGTGGGCGGCAAGGTGCCGGGCTCGCTGCCGACCGACGCCAAGATGATCTACGAAGAAGGGATGATCATCCCGCCCACCAAGATCTATCGCGGCGGCAAGCTCAACGACGAGCTTTTCGCGATCCTTCTGGCCAATACCCGCATGCCGGAATGGAACAAGTCGGACTTTCTGGCCATCATCGCCTCGCTGCGGCTGGCCGAACGGCGCGTGCGCGAGAATATCCAGCGCTTCGGCGTCGATACCTATATCAGCGCGATGCACGACATGCTTGACCGCAACAAGGTCGCCATGGGTGCCATCATCAAGCTTTTCATCCCCGAGGGCCGCGACAAGGCCAGCCGGTTCCACGACTGGATCGACGATGACGGCCAGGGCAACGGCCCCTTCAAGATCGCCTGCACCCTCTGGCGCGAAGGCGATGTCGCGATCTTCGATTTCGCGGGATCGGACCCGCAATCGCTCTCCTCGATCAACTTTCTGCTGAACGAAGAGATGTTCAAGATGTTCTTCGGGGCCTTCACGATCAACCTCTTTGACCCCCAGATCCTCTTCAACGACGGCTTCTATGACCTCGTCGATGTGCGCATCCCTGCGGGCTGCATCCTCAAGCCGAAAAAGCCCGCGGCGCTCTCGTGCCGCACCCACATGCTTGGCCGGATCTTCGACCTGATGGGGGGCCTCCTCGGCCAGGGCGCGCCGGATGCGCTCAATGCCGCCGGCTTCTCGGACAGCCCGCATTTCATGTATTCGGGTTTCGTGAGTGACGGGAAATGGTTCCAGCTCTTCCAGATCGGCTTTGGCGGCGTGCCCGGCCGGCCGGTCGGCGACGGGCCCGACGGGCATTCGATGTGGCCCGCCTTCACCAACGTGCCCAACGAATTCCTCGAAGCCTACTTCCCGCTGCGCATCCGCACCTATGCCACGATCCCCGATTCGGGCGGTGCGGGCCTTCATCGCGGCGGCAACGGCATCTCGATCGCCTACGAGATGCTCGAGGCGGGCGAGATTTCCATTCATGACGACCGCTGGCTCACCTACCCCTGGGGCGTCAACGGCGGCGAGCCCGGCATGCGCTCGACCAAGACGCTGGTGCGCAAGGACGGCACGCGCGAGAACATCCCCTCCAAATGCGACCGCGTGAGGTCGCCCCCGGCGATATCCTGCATTTCAACACCTGGGGCGGCGGCGGCTGGGGCGACCCGCTGGCCCGCCCGGCCGAGAAGGTGCTGGCCGATGTCGAGCGCGGCCTTGTCAGCGTCGAAGGTGCGCGCCGTTACGGCGTCGTCATCGCCGGCGGAAAGGTGGACGACCGCGCGACCGACAAGCTGCGCGCTGACATGGCGCGGACCCAGGACAAGAAGCTCTTCGACCGCGGGTTCGAGAACCTGCAGGAGCTCAAGGCCCGCGCCCGCAAGGAAACCGGGTTCGAGCCGCCGAAAGACCCCGTCTTCTTCGGCCAGGCCATGGCCGCGGAATGACCGAGACGCTCGACCAGAACTATGCGCGGGCGGGCTATCATGCCCGCCAGCGCTGGGGCCGGCGGCCAGCCGTGCTGATGGTCGACTTCGCCCAGGCCTATTACGACCCCGCCTCGCCGCTCTTCGGCGGCGAGGGTTGCGCCCGCGCCCGTGACGCCGCCCGCCGCCTGGCCGACGGCGCCCGCGCCGCGGGCATCCCCGTCATCTGGACCGAGGTCCGCTACGCGAAGGGCGGCGCCGATGGCGGCGTCTTCTTCCGCAAGGCCCCCCCGCTCGTCTGCTTCGAGGCGGGCAACCCCCTCGGCGACCTCGCCCAAGGACTTGACCGGCTGCCGTCCGAGATCATGGTGACCAAGCAGTACCCGTCGGCCTTCTTCGGCACATCGCTCGCCGCAACGCTCACGGCGATGGGGGTGGATACCGTGCTCCTTGCCGGTCTCACCACCTCGGGCTGCGTCCGCGCCACCTGCGTGGACGCGATGAGCCATGGCTTCATCACCCTCGTCGTCGAGGATGCCTGCGGCGACCGTGCCGAAGGCCCCCATGCCGCGAACCTCTTTGACATGAGCGCCAAATACGCCGACCTCGTCACCGCAAGCGAGGCGATCACCTACCTAGCCAACATCCAATCCACCGCACCAGAGGGAGTAACCTGATGAAATACCTCGTCTCTGCCGTCGCCCTGACGGTTCTTGCCGGGCCCGCGCTCGCCGACATGGACGCCGCGCGCGCCCTTGTCGACCAGTACTCCGCCCCCCCGGCCTTCACCCCGCCCGGAGAGGCCTTCGACGCCCGCGCCTGCATGGCCGACAAGTCGATGTTCGTGATCCCGCTCACCAACGCCAACCCGTTCAACGCCGCGATCAGCGCCGGGATGCAGCAGGCGGCCGAGATGGTGGGCTTCAACCTGCGGTCCTGGGAAACCCAAATGGACCCGACCCAGTGGATCCAGGGCGTCAACACCGCTGTGGCCGAAGGCTATGACCTGATCGAC
>JBEIDZ010000086.1:0-9010 GCA_040383215.1 Paracoccaceae bacterium
CGCCGGCGGCACGGTCACCGTCTACCGCCTCTCGGACTGGCCCTTGCCCTTCGGCATCGCGCTCGTGCTCGACCGCCTCTCGGCGCTCATGCTCCTGCTCACCGCCGTCCTTGCGCTGATCGTGGTGCTCTATGCCATCGCCACCGGCTGGGACGCAAAGGGCCGTCATTTCCACGCACTTCTCATGTTCCAGATCATGGGGCTCTCGGGCGCCTTCCTGACCGGCGACATCTTCAACCTCTTCGTCTTCTTCGAGGTGCTGCTGATCGCCTCCTACGGCCTGATGATCCACGGCGGCGGCGAAAGACGCCTGCGCGCGGGCCTGCAATACGTGACCTACAACCTGCTCGGCTCGACG
Source organism: Paracoccaceae bacterium (assembly GCA_040383215.1). Classification (GTDB taxonomy): domain Bacteria; phylum Pseudomonadota; class Alphaproteobacteria; order Rhodobacterales; family Rhodobacteraceae; genus JBEIDZ01. The sequence continues at coordinate 359 of JBEIDZ010000086.1, forward strand.
CTCTTCCTCTTCGCGCTCGGCACCGTCTATGCCGTCACCGGCACGCTCAACATGGCCGACCTCGCCCAGAAGGTGGCGCTCCTTCCGCCCGGAGACTCCGCCCTGATCCGCGTCGCCGCGATCCTTCTGCTCCTCGTCTTCCTCGTCAAGGCGGCGGCCGTCCCGCTGCATTTCTGGCTGCCTGCGACCTATGCCGAAACGCCGGCGCCCGTCGCCGCGCTCTTTGCCATCATGACCAAGGTCGGCGCCTATGCGATCCTGCGCGTCCATGTCGTCATCTTCGGGCCCGACATGGCCGTCATCGGAGGGCTGATCGGCCAGTGGCTCCTGCCGGCCGCGCTCGCCACCATCCTCGTTGGCACGGCCGGCGTCCTCGGCGCGCGCCGCCTCGGCCATCTTGCAGCCTATGCCGCCATCGGCTCGATGGGCACGACACTCGCCGCCGTCGCGCTCTTCTCGCCTGAGGGCACGGCGGCCGCGCTCTACTACATGGTACATTCGACGCTTGCCGGCGCCGCGCTCTTTCTCGTGACCGACATGGTCCGCGCGGAGCGCGCCGGCGATGACCGGCTGATCCCCGGCCCGGGCCTCGCGCAGACCGGGCTCGTCGCCACGCTCTTTCTTCTCGCCGCGATCGGGATGACCGGCCTGCCGCCGCTCTCGGGCTTTCCAGGCAAGCTCCTCATCCTCGACGCGACCCGCGCGTCCCCCGCGGTGGTGATGATCTGGGCCGCCATCCTCGGCGGCACGCTGCTCGCCGTCATCGGGCTTGCCCGCGCCGGCAGCACGCTCTTCTGGAGCACCCTGCCCGGCCCCGGGGGCCCGCCGCTCCCGCCGCTCGCCCTTGTCGCCGCCGCCCTGCCGCTCGCGCTCCAGGTCCTCCTGACGCTCCTGGCCGGCCCCGCGACCGCCTTCCTCCAGGCGACTGCCCTCCAGCTCTTCGACCGCGCCGCCACCATCGCCGCGACGCTCCCGCCCGAGGCCATCATCGGGGGGACCGCTCCATGATCCGCCACCTGCTGCCCCATCCCTTGCTCACGCTCCTGCTGACGCTCGTCTGGCTCCTGCTCGTCAACACCGTGACACCGGGCAACCTGCTTCTCGGCCTCGTGCTCGGCATCGCGATCCCGCTCCTGACCGCGCCCTACTGGCCCGGCCGGCCGCGTCTGCGCCATCCCGGCCGGATCGCAGCCTTCCTCGCGCTCGTCCTCTGGGACATCATCGTCGCGAATTTCAGCGTGGCCTGGCTGATCCTCTTCCGCCGCAACGCCGACCTGCAAAGCCGCTTCATCACCGTCCCGATCGACCTCAGGACACCCGAGGCGATCACGGTCCTTGCCGGGACCATCACCATGACGCCCGGCACACTCAGCGCCGATGTCTCGGCCTGCGGCCGGTCGCTCCTGATCCACTGCCTGCACGCCCCCGACCCCGACGCCGTCGTGGCCGAAATCAAGCACCGCTACGAACGCCGCCTGAAGGAGATTTTCGAATGACCGGCCTCGCGCTCGCCTTCGCCACCGGCTGTTTCGGCCTCGCCCTCCTGCTCAACCTCTGGCGGCTGATGACATCTCCCACCGCGGCCGACCGGGTCATGGCGCTCGACACGATGGCCATCAACGTCATCGCGCTCGTCGTCCTGCTCGGCATTGCGACCGGCATCGGCGCCGTCTTCGAGGTCGCGCTCGTCATCGCCATGGTGGGCTTCGTCTCGAGCCTCGCCTATGCGCGCTTCTTCCTGCGCGGCAACATCATCGAGTGACGCCCATGCCCCCGCTCTTCGACATCCTCGTCTCGGCGCTCCTCGTCCTCGCCGGCATCTTCGGCCTGATCGGTTCCTACGGCCTGCTGAAGCTCAGCGACCCAATGGCCCGCCTGCATGCGCCGACCAAGGCCACGACGCTCGGCGTCGGCGGCGTCCTCGTCGCCTCCATGCTCTGGACCTGGGCGGCCGAGGGGCGCCTGTCCCTGCACGAACTCCTCATCACCCTCTTTCTCTTCGCGACCGCGCCCGTGACGGCGCATCTTCTGGCCAAGATGCATATCCACCGGACGCTCGACCAGGCCAGCCTGCCCCCCACCGGGCACGATACCCCCTGGGCCACATTCCCGGGCGCCGCCGACACCGCGCGCCCCCCCGCGCCCGCGGCCGATCCACCTCGTCCCTAGGTCGCCCTTCCGTCCATTCCATGTCCCCGGATATCCCGGGGGGCAGAGCCCCCCTTCACCCGTGCCGCCTCACTCTCCGGCGGGCAGCAGACGGGTGATCCCCACCGCCCCCGCCCGCGCCAGCGCCGGGTCGAGCGTCATCGGGATATACTCCCCCTGCCGCCAGAGCACGCCCAGATCGTCGTAATGGCGCGACAGCGGATGCCCCGACTGCCCCGTCGGGATGACAAAGACCGATGAATCCGGATCGGCAAAATCATAGACCCCCCGATAGGCCGCCGCATGCACGTTGCGAAACGGATTGTCGCCCTCGCCCGCCGTCAGCCCCCGCATCAGCGTATGGTCATCCCCGCTGGTCGACTGGTGGATGTTGACGACCCAGTTCAGGATCGGCGTCTGACCCAGCACCGGATGGTCATGCGTCGCAACATGCGCATCCCCCCAGCGCAGCGATTCAAGCGCCGTGCCGTAACGCTCCCCGATCCAGACCAGCGCATCGTCCAGCGCCATCCGTGCGAGATCCGTGCAGGTCTCGACCGGTGCCGATTGCAGCACGTCGCACCAGACCGAAGCCCCGCCGACATCGCGAAACACCCGCTCCACAAAGACCGGATCGACATGGGTGAATTCATCGGCCAGCGGACCAAGCTCGTCCCGGATCAGCCGCTCCTGCAAGGCCCGCATCCAGGCGGCATAGATCAGCGGCTCGGGCAGGTGCTCGTTCATCTCGCCGTTCCACTCGGCCAGGAGCGCCAGCGCCCGCTGCCGCTGCCGCTCCGGCGTGCCCTCTGGCGCGGCCTCGCCGGTGAACCACAGATCGGCCCCGACCAGCGGCAGAAGCGTCCGCGCCGCGTTCGACACGGTGTCAAGCTGCGCCTCCATGAAACTTTCCCGCGTATGCACCTCGCGCGCCTGCATCAGGAATTTCCAGCGTTCGACCCGCTGCGCATCACCCCAGAGAAACGAGACATGCCGCGGAAAGGGCGCATCGACCACCTTGTTGTTGGTATTGCCCAGAACCCCGCCCGGAGGCTCCACGACTTCGGGGTTTTCGGCATAGGGCCGGAAACCGGTCCAGCGGTTGCGCGGTTCATAGCCAAGCGTCGGCATCCGTCCCTGGCTTGCATGACCCGCATCGCGCAGCGGCATCCTCCCGACCAGCTTCATGCCGATCCGGTTCCGGTCGGCCAGCGTCAGCATCTGCGAAGGCGCGACGAAAAGCTCCCCCGCTGCGATCGCCTGCTCCACGCTGTGGGCCGCCATCAGCCGCATCCCCGCCGTCATCGTCGTGTCAGCCGGGTCCAGCACGGTCCAGCTCACGCTCGTCACATGCCCCGGCGGCCGGATCGTGCCCAGATCGTAGAAGTCCGGCGGCAGGACCGGCCCGTTCGCGGTCCATTGCAGCCGGATCGTGACCGGTGCCTCCCCGGCGACGGCAATCACGCTGTCGCGGCTTTCAAGGTCCTGCCAGCCCTCGGGTGTCCGGTACTGGTCGGGATTGCTCGGGTTCACTTCCTCGACAAAGATGTCAAGGTCGTCGAGGTAACTCGACGTGATCCCCCAGCCAAGGTCCGCGCTGCGCCCCATCAGCACCAGCGGAACCCCCGGTATCGTGCCGCCGATGACGCCGCCCGCGCCTAGGTCAAGCCGGGCCAGATAGATCGCCGAAGGGGCCGTCAGTTCCAGATGGGGGTCGCTGGCCAGAAGCGTGGAACCGGTCGCAGACCTGCCGACACCTGCCGCCCAGGCATTCGACGCCCCCCCGCGACCCGGCGGCGGAAACGGCGACAACGGGTCGGGAACCGCGGCGATCCCCGCTGCAAAACGCGGAACGCCGGGCATGATCGCCGCATATTCGGGCAGCGCCACCGTGCCCGGCCCCGGTACATCAGGCAGGATGTCGGCGACCCGCTCGGGCGGCAGCAAAAGCGACACCCGCGCCCGCATCACCTCGGCCGACAGATGGTTCTGCATCTGCACTGCCATGAGCTTGAGGATCGCGATGCTGTCGGCCGGCACCCAGGGCGCGACGGGATGATTGAACAGCCACATCTCCGGCGCACCACGCCCGCGTGCCCCGGCATTGACCTCGTCCAGCCAGGCATTCACGCCGGCCGCATAGGCCGCCAGCGCCGCCTGCGTCGCGGCGTCCTGCGCTGCCACGCTCGACTGCGCCAGCGCATAGATTCCAAGCCGCCGCATCAGCATGTCGATCTGCAGCGTCCGCGGCCCGAAAATCTCCGACAGCCGCCCCTGCGCGGTGCGCCGCAGCATCACCATCTGCCAGAGCCGGTCCTGCGCATGGGCATACCCCAGCGCGAAAAAGACATCCGGATCGCTCGCGCCAAAGATATGGGGCACATCGGCCGTGTCGCGCACAATCTCGACCGGCGCCGAAATCCCCGCAACTTCGGCGGTCGCATCATAATCGGGCAGCGACCGCGCGGCAAAATACCAGGCCAGCGCCAGCGCGCCTGCGACCAGCACGATCGCACCCAGCGTGATCCTGAAGAGCCAGCGAAAGACCGTGATCATCCCGCCCGCACCCCTCCCGCGTGCACCTCCCGCGCCGCTCGCCCGGTTGACCCCGGCGCGGCACGGTTTAGGCTCGCCTCCGGATAGGCAAGAACGGGGCAGGGGGCAAGCGATGGCACAGGTCGCATTTCTCGGACTGGGCGTCATGGGCGGTCCCATGGCACGCCATCTCGCCAAGGCCGGCCATAGCGTCACCGTCTACAACCGCACCGCCACCCGGGCCGCGGCCTGGGTCGCAGCCAACGGCGGCACCGCCGCCCCCACACCCGCCGCCGCCGCCCAAGGCGCCGAGGTCGTGCTCGCCTGCGTCGGCAATGACGACGACCTGCGCGCCGTCTGCACCGGGCCCGAGGGCGCCTTCGCGGCCATGGCGCCGGGCAGCCTCTTTGTCGACCACACGACCGTCTCGGCCCGCATCACCCGCGCGCTCCAGGCCGAGGCGGCGGCCCGCGGCATCGGCTTTGTCGACGCGCCCGTCTCGGGCGGCCAGGCGGGGGCCGAAAACGGCCGCCTCTCGGTCATGTGCGGCGGGACCGAGGCCGACTATGCCCGCGCCGAACCCGTGATCGCCGCCTATGCCCGCATCTGCCGCCGGATGGGCGGCCCCGGCGCGGGGCAACTGGCCAAGATGGCCAACCAGATCGCCATCGCCGGCCTTGTCCAGGGGCTCTCCGAATCGCTCCACTTCGCGCAGAAGGCCGGCCTCGACGCCCGCGCCGTGGTCGAGGTCATCTCCCAGGGCGCAGCCGGCAGCTGGCAGATGCAGAACCGCCACGAGACGATGCTGGCCGACCAGTTCGACCACGGCTTTGCCGTCGACTGGATGCGCAAGGACCTCGCCATCGTGCTCTCGGCCGCGGACGAGGTGCAGGCCTCGCTGCCCGTCACCGCGCTTGTCGACCAGTTCTACAAGGATGTGCAGGCCATGGGCGGCGGCCGCTGGGATACCTCCTCGCTCTTCCGCCGCCTGCGCCGCATCGCGGGCGACTGACGCCCGCCCCGCTGCCTCAGCCCCCCAACCGCCCCCAGACCCCGCCGTGAAACACAAGCCCCGGCCCCGCGGCCCGCGCAGCCTCGGTCACCCGGCCCACGACGATGGCGTGATCCCCCGCCTCGTGCAGCGCCCAGGTCTCGCAGACAAAGCGCGCAAGCCCCCCCGCGATCATCGGCACCCCCTGCGCATCGGCCGCCCAGTCGAGCCCGCCAAAGGCCGCACCATCGCGCGAAAACCCCTCCGCAATCCCGCGCTGGTCGGCGCCCAGCACATGGATCGCGAAATGCCGCGCCTGCGCAAAGGGCGCATACCTGCGCGACCATTTCGCCGGACACCACAGCACAAGCGGCGGCTCCATCGACACCGATGTGAAACTGTTCGCCGTGATCCCGAGCGGCCCCTCGGCCGTGCCCGTCGTCACCACCGCCACGCCGGTCGCAAAGGCGCCCAGCGCATGGCGAAAGCCCCGCGGGTCGCTGTCGGGCGCAAATCCCGGACCAAGCTCGTGCATCACGCTGCCGCCCCTGTCGCCATCCATGCCGCACCTCTGCCCCGCTGCGCCGTCCCCTGTCCAGATATGGCGCGCCTCAGCCCTGCGGCCAGGGCCGCGGCACGGCCACACCGCAGGACCGCACAAAGGGGCAGGGGGCCTGCGCCCCGCCTCAGCGTTCGGGAATCAGCCCCCGCGGACTGAAGCGCAGCACCAGAAGCAGGATCGCCCCCATCGTCATCAGCCGCATATGCGCCGCCGCATCCGACAGATGATCCTTCAGCCAGCTCCCCTCCGGCAGGCCCGCCGTCAGCGTCCCGATCAGCCAGAGCCCGATCGGCTCGACCATCACCCACAGCCACCAGATCAGCATGCCGCCCAGGATCGCGCCGAAATTGTTGCCCGACCCGCCCACGATCACCATCACCCAGATCAGGAAGGTAAAGCGCAAGGGCTGGTAGCTCCCAGGCGTGAGCTGCCCGTCCAGCGTCACCATCATCGCCCCGGCGATCCCGCAGATCGCCGAACCGAGGACGAAAATCTGCAGATGCCGCCCCTTCACATCCTTGCCCATCGCCTCGGCCGCGACCTCGTTGTCGCGGATCGCCCGCATCATCCGCCCCCAGGGCGACCGCAAGGCCATCTGCGCAAGCCAGAGCAGGATCAGAAGCACGGCGGCAAAGAGCACGCCATAGATCAGCTTGACATACAGCGTCGAGGCCAGCACCGGGTCCATCCCCAGTCCCGCCGCCCGTTCGACAAAACCCGGATCGGCCTGCAGGTCGACCTCAAAGGGCACCGGGCGCGGGATCCCCGTCACGTTCTTGACCCCGCGCGCGAGCCAGTCCTCGTTCTTCATCACCGCGATGACGATCTCGGCGATGCCCAGCGTCGCAATGGCCAGATAATCCGACCGCAGCCCCAGCGCCGTCTTGCCGATCACCCAGGCCGCTCCGGCTGCCATCAGCCCGCCCAGGGGCCAGGCAACCAGCACCGGCAACCCAAGCCCGCCCAGATAGCCGGTCGAAGCCGGGTTGACCGCCTCGACCGCCATGACGGCGGGGTCAAAGACCGCGCGGTAAAGGAAAAACCCCGCCAGCAGCAGCCCCGCCACCGCCAGCGCCCGCGCCGTCCCCGCCGCCATCCGCGACCAGAGCAGGATCGCCGCCACCACCGTCGCCGCCCCGGTGACCAGCCCCAGCAGCACCCGCACCCCGCCCGCAGCCCAGGCCTCGGCCACCGGCGGCATCGCGACCAGCACCGCCGCAAGCCCGCCCAGCGCGACAAACCCCATGATGCCCACGTTGAAGAGCCCCGCAAACCCCCATTGCAGGTTCACCCCCAGCGCCATGATCGCCGAAATCAGGCCCATGTTCACGATGGTCAGCGCAAGGTTCCAGCTCTGCATGACCCCCGTCGCGACGATCAGCACCGCCATCGCCGCGAAAAGAAGCGTGGTGCGCAGCGTCTCGCTCATATCGATTGCCCCCTGAAGATGCCGGTCGGCCGGAAGAGCAGAACGATGATCAGGATCGCGAAACTGACCGCGAACTTGTAGTCGGTGGTCATCAGCTGCAACAGCCCCTCGGGCGCCCAGCTTTCGGGCACAAGATAGGTCACAACCTTCTTCCAGGCATAGGTGACCGTGACCTCGCTGAAGGCGATCACGAATCCCCCCACAACCGCACCCACCGGATTGCCCAGCCCGCCCACGATGGCGGCGGCAAAGATCGGCAGCAGCAGCTGGAAATAGGTGAAGGCCTTGAACGACTTGTCCAGGCCATAAAGCACCCCCGCCACGGTGGCGAGCGCGGCGACGATGATCCAGGTCACCGCCACCACGCGCTCGGGGCTGATCCCCGACAGAAGTGCCAGATCCTCGTTGTCCGAAAAAGCCCGCATCGACTTGCCTGTCCGCGTGCGGTTCAGGAACCAGAACAAGAGCCAGACCGCGATCCCCGCCGTCACCAGTGTCACCACCGTCGTGGTGCGGATCGCGAGCCCCTCTTCAAGCCCGGTCATGTCCTTGAAGTCGCCCGCCGCGATGATGAACCGCTCGCCATCCGCAAACGAGATGTCCTCGACCCCGATGATGAAGCGCACGATGCCGTTCATCACGAACATCACCCCCATCGACACGATGACAAGGATGACAGGCGCCGCCCGCCTGCGCCGGTAGAAGCGATAGACCATCCGGTCGGTCGCCAGAAGCAGCAGCGCCGTGGCCACGATCCCCACCGGCAGCGCCAGAAGCGCGGTCGGCAGCGGCCCGAAACTGACCCCCATCGCCTGCAGGCCCCAGGTCACAAGGATCGTCACCATCGTGCCGAAGGCCATCGTGTCGCCATGCGCGAAGTTCGAAAAACGCAGGATGCCGTAGATCAGCGTCACGCCCAGCGCACCCAGCGCCAGCTGCGCCCCATAGGCCAGCCCCGGGACGACCACGAAGTTGAGAAGCGCGACG
>JBEIDZ010000087.1:0-8974 GCA_040383215.1 Paracoccaceae bacterium
GCACAGAATTGCGTCCTGACCCGCCAGAATGTCGAGTCGATCCTTCTCGACGCCAGTCTGACCCAGGCCCAGCTTCAGGAACTTGCGCCCCAGCTGGCCGCCGAGGGCCGGGCCGAGGTCGCCGCCGAAGGCACGATCCGCGTGCTGACCGACAACTGCATCTGACGGTGCCGCACCGCCGGGGCCGGCTGGCCCCGGCGCCGCCGCCCGCCCATCCTGACCGGACCTGATCCCCATGCTGCGCAGACTTCACCCCGACCAGCCCGCAAGCTTCGCCTTCACCCCTGCGAACCGGGCCTGGGCCGAAGCGCAGATGACCAAGTATCCCCCCGGCCGGCAGGCCAGCGCGATCATCCCGCTCCTGTGGCGCGCGCAGGAACAGGAAGGCTGGCTCACCCGGCCCGCGATCGAACATGTCGCCGACATGCTGGGGATGGCCCATATCCGCGCGCTCGAAGTCGCGACCTTCTACTTCATGTTCCAGCTTCAGCCCGTGGGCACGGTCGCCCATATCCAGGTCTGCGGCACGCTCTCCTGCATGCTCTGCGGGGCCGAAGACCTTGTCGCCCTCTGCAAGGACCGCATCGCACCCCGTCCGCACGAGCTTTCGTCCGACGGCCGCTTCAGCTGGGAAGAGGTCGAATGCCTCGGCTCCTGCGCCAATGCGCCGATGGCGCAGATCGGCAAGGATTACTACGAGGACCTGACGCCCGAACGGTTTGGCGTGATTCTCGACGAATTCGCCGCCGGCCGCGTGCCGGTGCCTGGCCCGCAGAACGGGCGCTATGCCGCCGAACCGCTCAGGGGGCTGACCGCGCTGACCGCGCATGAAAGCGGACGGACGCGCTACAACGCGGCCGTTCAGCTTGCCGTCGACAGGGGCGACACCATCCGCCGCATCGACGGGACCGAGACGCCGCTTGTCACGTCCTGGCAGACCGGGTCCGGCGGCACGGCAAAGCCACCCCGCGCCGCGCCTGCGCGGAAGGCAAAGGCGGTCGCCAAGCCGGCAAAGCCTGCGAAACCCGCGCCCGCTGCCCAGGGCCGGGGCAAGGCCAAGACGGCGGCTGCCGCAGCCCCCGCGACGCTGGCCGCCCCGCGCGGAGGGAAGGGCGACGACCTCAAGCAGATCGTCGGCGTCGGGCCGAAGCTCGAGGCGCTGCTGCACGAGCTCGGCTTCTGGCATTTCGACCAGATCGCCGGCTGGACCCCTGCCCAGGTGGCTTGGGTCGACAGCCGGCTGGGCACCTTCCGCGGCCGGATCGTGCGCGACGACTGGATCGGGCAGTGCCGCAGGCTCGCCGGGCGCTGAATCGGTCGCAGTCCCTGTGCCGAAAGCGGGCTGCCGGACGGATTCTTATTGATCGCGCCGGTTTTGGTTGAGAAGGTCAGGGCGAACGTGCGGGAACGGCACGACTCGACTGGAACGAAAAGGGAGGATCTGTGATGGCGGATCAGACGGGACGACTTTCCTGCACCCTGTGGTGCTTTGCGCTGGGCCTGCTGGCCGGCGTGCTGGCAACGATCTTGCTGGTGTTCTTCGGAGGCTTCGGCTGGAACGGGGCGGTGTTCACCGGACTGCTCCTCGCTCTCGGCCTTGGCGTGTTCCTCAAGGTGGTCTTCTGCCGACCGCTGCCCACGATGGCCGAGATCAGGGCCCGCGATGCTGTCCAAGCCCCCGCTCCCGAACCGGTCCGCGCCCCGGCAGCGGCCCCGGCCCCGGCCATGGCAGCCGCGGCCGTCAAGCCCGTCTTCATGACCGCGGCGCGCGGCGGCAAGCCTGATGACCTCAAGATCATCAAGGGCATCGGGCCCAAGCTTGAAGAGATGCTGCATGGGATGGGGGTCTTCCATTTCGACCAGATCGCCCGCTGGACGGCGGCCGAGGTCGCGTGGGTCGACGATAACCTCGAAGGGTTCAAGGGCCGCGTCTCCCGCGACGAATGGGTCGCCCAGGCCAGGATCCTTGCCGCCGGGGGCAGCGTCTGACCGCATGCGGCCCGACCGGAGGCCCGACAACAGGACCGACAGGCAGGGCGGCAGCGCGGACGCCGTCGCGCGCAAGGGGCGCACGGCGGCCCTTGTCATCGCCGGGTCGGTCATGCTCTGGCTGGCCGCGCAATGGATCGGCCCCGCGCTCGGCCTGCCGCTGCGCTGGGCCTTCCTGGTCGACTTTGCCGCACTCGCGGCCCTGTTCTGGGCGCTCGTTGTGACCTATCAGATCTGGCGGGCGCGCCAGGATGGAAAAGGATGAGCGGATGCTCAGGGATCAGGACCGCATCTTCACCAACCTCTACGGGATGCACGACCGCAGCCTGAAAGGCGCGATCGCGCGCGGCCATTGGGACGGCACGAAGGACATCCTCGGCAAGGGCCGCGACTGGATCGTCAAGGAAATGAAGGACTCCGGCCTGCGCGGCCGCGGCGGCGCGGGCTTTCCGACCGGGCTCAAATGGTCCTTCATGCCCAGGGAAACCGACGGCCGGCCGGCCGATCTGGTGGTGAATGCCGACGAATCCGAACCCGGCACCTGCAAGGACCGGGAAATCATGCGCCACGACCCCCATACCCTGATCGAAGGCTGCCTTGTCGCCGCCTTCGCCATGGGGGCGCATGCGGCCTATATCTACATCCGCGGCGAATACGTGCGCGAACGCGAAGTGCTCCAGCAGGCCATCGACGAGGCCTATGACGCCGGCCTGATCGGCCGCAACGCCTGCGGTTCGGGCTGGGATTTCGACCTCTTCCTCCATCACGGCGCCGGCGCCTATATCTGCGGCGAGGAGACGGCGCTGCTCGAAAGCCTGGAAGGCAAGAAGGGCATGCCGCGCATGAAGCCGCCCTTCCCGGCCGGCTCGGGGCTCTATGGCTGCCCCACCACGGTCAACAATGTCGAATCGATCGCGGTCGCCCCCACCATCCTGCGCCGCGGCGCGGCCTGGTTCGCGGGCTTCGGCCGGCCCAACAACACCGGGACCAAGGTCTTTGCCATCTCGGGCCACGTCAACACCCCCTGCGTCGTGGAAGAGGAGATGTCGATCCCCTTCCGCGACCTGATCGACCGCCATTGCGGCGGCATCCGCGGCGGCTGGTCCAACCTCAAGGCGGTGATCCCCGGCGGCTCCTCCGTGCCCTGCCTGCGGGCCGAGCAGATGGACGAGGCGCTGATGGATTTCGACTGGCTGCGCGAGAAACGCTCGGGCCTTGGCACCGCGGCGGTGATCGTGATGGACCAGTCCACCGACATCATCAAGGCGATCTGGCGACTGTCGAAGTTCTACAAGCACGAAAGCTGCGGCCAGTGCACCCCCTGCCGCGAAGGCACCGGCTGGATGATGCGTGTGATGGAGCGGCTCGTGCGCGGCGAAGCAGCGGTCGAGGAAATCGACATGCTCCTTGACGTGACCAAGCAGGTCGAGGGCCACACGATCTGCGCGCTCGGCGATGCGGCCGCCTGGCCGATCCAGGGCCTGATCCGCAACTTCCGCGACGAGATCGAAGACCGCATCAAGGGCCGCAAGCTCCACGCACTCGCGGCCGAATAAGGGCTCGCACGGCGCCCGGCCGCCTGCACAATACGATGAGCCGTGCCACGCGTCCGTGCATCCCGGTCTGTGGTACCCTAGATGAGAAGCATGTTGGTCCATCAAGGGTTCCGGCCATGCGCACCACTCTGTCCTCCCTTTGCCTTGCCACCCTCTCCGCCTGCACGCCCCCGGGCGACGACCCCTCTGCCGTCCGTTTCGGCCCCCCGGCGACCGTCACCGTCGCCGGGCGCGACTATGCCGTGCGCATGGCGCAGAACGATCCCGTCCTGAACCGCGCCTTTGTAGCCGGGGCACGCGACATGGCCGATGCCATGGCCAGCGGCGGGGGCGTCCCGCGCAGCGCTGCATTCGAGCCGCGCGACACGATCCGCGTCGCCGGCGCCACCGGGCGCGACACTGCGATTGCCGCCATCGCCGCCTGGTGTGAGGCGACGGGCGCAGCCGTGCCACCCGACCTCGCCCGTGCCGTGATCCGCCTTGATTCGGCGACGAACGAACGGGTCTGGGCCGGCGCCTGCGCCCCGGCCCCGCCCGCCGCGGGGTGACAGCCGCCGCCCTTCGCCCTATCCTGCCCCCGCGGCGACGGCAGGCGCGCCACATCACCACGGGGGACGGCATGGCAGGACGATGGCTCTGGGCGGCGGCGCTGCTCGCAGGCTGCGGGATGACGGGGGGCGATCCGATCCTGCCCGATCCGCCAGGCACGGAATACCTCCGCTTCCAGGGAGCGACCTACAGCATCCTGCGCGTGCCCGACGAACCCACGCCCGACCTGACCGCCAACCTCATCTCCCTGCCCGATGGCGGCCGCGCCGTGGCGCCCGATGCGCCCTTCGTCACCACCGGCCCCGCGATCCGCGTCGGCAATGCCGCCGCACGGGCGACCGCGACCGATGTGCTCGCGACTTATTGCAGGGGGCGGGGGATGGCAGTCCAGCCGGGATGGCGCGATGTCGTCGTCCGCTTCGACGACACGACCGCCGACCATGTCTTCTACATCGACTGCTGACCCCAATGCATCTGGCCGAGATCAACATCGGACGCCTCCTCGCCCCGCCCGGCGACCCCCGCGTGGCCGCCTTCATGGAGGCGCTCGCGCGCGTCAATGCGCTCGGCAAACGCATGCCGGGCTTCGTCTGGATGATGGAAGATGCGGCCGGCGCCCCCACCGGCAATACCGGGTCAAAGATCGAAGGCGATCCCCGCTTCGTCTTCAACCTCACCGTCTGGGACAGTCTCCCCGCGCTCGAAACCTTCGTCTGGCAGACCGTGCACCGCCAGTTCTACGACCGCCGCGCCGAATGGTTCGAGGTGCTGGGCCGCCAGCATTTCGCCATGTGGTGGGTCGCCCCCGGCCATCACCCGACGCTCGCCGAAGGGCTTGACCGCATCGCCCTCCGCAGCCGCGAGGGCGACAGTCCGGCAGCCTTCGGCTGGGACTGGGCGCGGGCTCACCCCGCGCCCGATGCCGGGGCAGGGGCTTGATCCGCACCCGCCCGCCCGCACCAGCGCACGCCCGCCTCAGATCTCGGTCTGCAAAGCACCAAGGCCGGCGAACATCTCGGCCATCTGGGGCACGATCTCGCGCGTGAGCGCCAAAGTGCGCCGGTTCACCCGGTCGGAATTGTCGCTGTAGTGCAGCGTCTGGCCGCCGTCGCTGGCCTGCGCCGTGGCATAGACATAGCCGCTGCGCACATCGACAAACAGCGCCTCGACCGTCGCCGAGGATAGGTCATGCGCCAGCACGACCATATAGTCCATATGCTGGCGGGCCGCTGTGAAGCGCGCCCGCGCGATCCCCTGATGGGGCGCATCCTCGATCAGCGTCGCCACCGTCTGGCTGATCGGGGCGAATTCGCCAAAGCCGTGCAGCCCGCGTGAAAAGCGTGTAATCTCTGCCGCTTCGTCCGGCGGCAGGGGCTCCATCCGCCCGTTCACCAGCCGGACGAAGCCGATCCGGGCGGGAAAGCGGAGATCGCCCTCCACAGCCGCCGCGCGGGCGATCTGCGGATCGGTCGGCGCAGCGCGGGTGGCCAGATACTCAGTTCCCGACGTCGTCTGGAAGTCTGGGGTCTGGCAGCCGGCAAGGGCAAGGGTGGCAAGGATGGTCAGACTGGTCAGGCGCATGGATGGTCTCCCTAAGAATGTGCAAAATGCACATGCACGATTCGCACCTTGTCCGTCAAGCAGAAATGTGCGATATGCACATGTCATGGAGCGTGTCCTCGATCTCATCCTTGCGCCTCTGGCACGCCTGCTTGTCGCGCGCGGACTGCCTTTCGGCGCGGCCGAGGCGCGGCTCAGGCGCGCCTATGTCCTGGCCGCCCTGCGCGCGGCGGGGCGTGATGCGACCGACAGCCGCCTGTCGCTCATGACCGGCCTGCAACGCCGCGACATCGCCCGCCTGCGCGACGCCGAGGGGCCCACACCCAGCCGCCCCAATCCGCTCGCCCGGATCGTCGCCGCCTGGCTGGCCGATCCCGGCTATCTCGGCCGTCCGATTCCGCGCCGCGGGCCTGCACCAAGTTTCGAGGCGCTGGCCACCGCGCTCTACCGCGACCTGCATCCGCGCAGCATGGCCGACCAGCTGCTGGCCGCCGGCGTGGCGGTCGAGGAGGTAGGCATGCTCCACCTTGTCGCGCAGCATTACCAGCCCCGGCAGGGCACCCCGGACCAGCTTGACTACCTCGCCGCCAATCTGGCCGACCACATGGCCGCGGCGGTCGCAAACGTGGTCGACGCCCCGCGCCTGCCCGAACGTGCCGTCCACTACAACGGCCTGTCGGCAGCAGCCCTTGACGAGATCGAGACGCTCTGGCGGGCCGGGGCCGAGCGTGCCCTGCTTGCCGTCAATGCCCGGGCCCGGTCGCTGCAGGACCGCTCGTCCGGCACGGGCCGATTCCGGGCGGGCACATATCTCTGGCGGGAGGATCAGACATGAGGTTCCGGCACTGGATCGCGGTCGCGGCGCTCATGGCCCTGTCGGCGTGTGCGGCACCTTTGTCCTGTGATGCCGAACGCGACGGGGGCATCGGCGGTACCGGGATCGATAACCAGGTCTGCGCCCCGACACCACCGGCGCTCTGACCGCGCCAGCTGTATCAGGCCAGGAGCTGCCTTCCGCGCAACGTGATCGCGCGCGCCGCGCCTGCTATTGCATAACCGCCGCTCCCCATCCCATCTTCACCTCAGACCCGGACGGCAGAGCAGCAAGGAACCGGGCGCCACGTCCCCGCAGAAGGCGGGCAAGGACCGGAAAGACGACCGCATGACCACCACAGGCCCCCTCATCACCGCCGCCCTCGCCCTCGCCCTGACTGCGGGCGCGGCCGCGGCCAACCCCGATATCGGCAAGGTCACCTACATCACCGAAGGGCTCATCAACACCGCCATCGCCTACGAGATCGACCGCGTCTGCGACGACCTCAAGGGGCGGCGGGTCGCCGGGATCAACTTCCTCTGGTCGCTCAAGGAACATGCCTCCTCGCTCGGCTTCAGTGATGACGAGATCCGCGCCTATGTCGACGACAAGGCCGAAAAGGACCGGCTCGAACAGATCGCCCGCGCCCGTCTGCGCGACATGGGCGCCGTCGAGGGCGAGCCCGCGACCTATTGCGCCGTCGGCCGGGCCGAGATGGCCGCCCAGACCGACATCGGCCGCTTCCTGCGCTGAGGCGTCCATTTCCGGCCTTTTTCCGACGGCCCATCCGTGCGATAGCGCGATGCCAACCGGATGCGGCCTGAGGGAGTGACGGGCATGGAGATTCGCGAGGCGCTCACCTTCGACGATGTGCTTCTGGTGCCCGCGGCCTCGGCCGTCCTGCCCTCGACCGCCGATACCCGCACCCGCGTGACCCGCAGGGTCGCGATGAACATCCCGCTCCTCTCTTCGGCCATGGACACGGTGACCGAAGCCCGCATGGCCATCGCCATGGCCCAGGCGGGCGGCATCGGGGTGATCCACCGCAACCTCGGGATCGAGGAGCAGGCGCGCGAGGTGCGCCGCGTCAAGCGCTTCGTCTCGGGCATCGTCTATAACCCCATCACGCTGCGACCCGACCAGACGCTCGCCGATGCCAAGGAGCTGATGGAGCGGTACCGCGTCACCGGATTTCCGGTGGTCGACGACCGGGGCTTCGTCCTTGGCATCGTCACCAACCGCGACATGCGCTTTGCCGAAGATGACGCCACCCCCGTGCGCGTCATGATGACGGCCGAGAACCTGGCCGTCCTGACCGAACCCGCCGATCTGGACGAGGCACGCAGCCTGATGAAGGCGCGCCGGATCGAAAAGCTTCTCGTCACCGACGGGCAGGGCCGGCTGGCCGGCCTTCTCACGCTCAAGGACAGCGAACAGGCGGTGCTCAACCCCGCCGCCTGCCGCGACGATCTCGGCCGGCTGCGTGTCGCCGCGGCCTCGACCGTGGGCGATGCGGGCTTTGCCCGGTCCGAGGCGCTGGTCGATGCCGGCGCCGACATCGTCGTGATCGACACCGCGCATGGCCATTCCGAAGGTGTCGCCCGCGCCGTCGAACGGCTGCGCCGGTTCTCCAACGACGTCCAGATCATCGCGGGCAATGTCGCCACCGCTGCCGGCACCCGCGCGCTCATCGCCGCCGGGGCCGATGCGGTCAAGGTCGGCATCGGCCCGGGTTCGATCTGCACCACGCGGATGGTCGCGGGCGTGGGCGTGCCGCAGCTGACCGCGGTGATGGACTGCGCCGCCGCCGCCGGCGACGTGCCGGTGATCGCCGATGGCGGGATCAAGATCTCGGGCGACTTCGCCAAGGCCATCGCCGCCGGCGCCTCGGCCGCGATGGTGGGCAGCATGATCGCCGGCACCGACGAAAGCCCCGGCGAGGTGATCCTCTATCAGGGCCGCAGCTACAAGGCCTATCGCGGCATGGGCTCGATCGGCGCGATGGCGCGCGGCTCGGCCGACCGCTATTTCCAGTCCGACGCCGCCTCCGACAAGCTCGTCCCCGAAGGGATCGAGGGCCAGGTTCCCTACAAGGGCCCCGCCGCCACCGTGATCCACCAGCTTGTGGGCGGGTTGCGCGCCGCCATGGGCTATACCGGCAACGCCACCATCGAGGCGATGCGCCGCAACTGCTCCTTCGTGCGCATCACCGGCGCGGGCCTGCGCGAATCCCACGTCCACGACGTCCAGATCACCCGCGAAAGCCCGAACTACCGCATCGGCTGATCCCGCTTTCCCACGCAGCCCCGGCTGTGGCAGACTGTCCCTGATCAACCAGAGGATGCCATGACACCTGCCCTGACCATCCGCTCCGGCCTTGCAGCGCTTCTCCTCGCGCTCCTCACCGCCTGCGCGCCGCCCGAGACGCCCGCGCCGGGGGCCGACAGCATGCCCTTCCTCGACATCGATCTGGAAAGCTTCGAGCCAGGCTGGGACTGCGCGGGCA
>JBEIDZ010000088.1:0-8949 GCA_040383215.1 Paracoccaceae bacterium
GCGGATCAACCTGAACGCGGCATCGGTCGAGGTGACGAGCCTCGATAGCCAGGGTGGCTGGCGGGAACTGCTTGCCGGGGCCGGCGTCAAGTCGGCGTCGATTTCGGGGTCTGGCATCTTCAAGGACCAGGCGACGGACGAACGCGCACGGCAGATCTTTTTCGACGGTCTGATGCCGGTCTTCCAGATCATCGTGCCCGACTTTGGCACGATGGAGGGACCGTTCCAGATCACCTCGCTTTCCTATGCCGGGACACATGACGGCGAGGCGACGTTCGAGATGTCGCTGGCTTCGGCGGGTGCGGTCACCTTTGCCGCGGTGGTCGCGCAGTGACCAACCCTTGGGCAGGAGAGGTCGCGGTCACGGTCGACGGTCAAACGCATGCCGCGCGCCTGACACTTGGTGCGCTGGCCGAACTCGAGGCCGCGATCGGGGCGCAGACGATCGTGGAACTTGTCGAGCGGTTCGAACGGGGTTCCATCTCCTCGCGTGATGTCCTCGCGGTGATCGTGGCCGGATTGCGGGGAGGCGGACTCAGGGTCACCCGCGAGGAGCTTCTGACGGCTGACATCGCAGGCGGCCCGGTTGCGGCGGCTGCGGCGGCTGCGGCGCTGCTGACCCGGGCCTTTGCGCTTCCGGAATGACCCGCAAGCTGGATTGGGCAGGGCTCATGCGGGCCGGTTTCGTGGGTCTGCGCCTGAGTCCGGAGGCTTTCTGGCGGCTGACGCCGGCGGAACTGATGCTGATGCTGGGCCAGGAGACAGGTCCGGCACCCATGGGGCGGTCCCGCTTCGAGGATTTGGTGCGCGCATTCCCGGATGATCCCGGAGGAGAGGACAAGCATGGCTGATCTGGAAGGAATCGACGAGCTTTCGACCGAGGTCCAGGGACTGGAACGCAACCTCATGCAGACTGCGGGGTCGGCCTCGGCCCTTTCTGGCGGATTGAGCGATGTCCAGGGTGGAATGGCCGAGGTCGTGCGCGACCTTGGTCGCCTTGAGGCGGGATTTTCGGGTGGTCTGCGGCGCGCCATCGACGGTCTGGTGATCGGTGGCCAGAGCGCGAGCGAAGCCCTGTCCTCTGCGGCCGAAAGCATGCTGAACACAGTCTACCGCAGTGCGATGGCGCCGGTCACCGATCGGGTCGGGGGTCTGCTTGCGGATGGCCTGAACAATCTGGTCGGTGGGCTCATGCCCTTTGCCCAGGGGGCCAGTTTCAGCCAGGGGCGGGTGATGCCATTTGCCCAGGGCGGCATCGTGAGCGGACCGGTCGGGTTTCCGATGCGTGGCGGGGCCGGGCTCATGGGGGAGGCGGGACCCGAGGCGATCATGCCCCTTGCACGGGGGCCGGACGGGCGGCTGGGGGTCGAGGCAGGCGGGTCCGCATCGAGGCCGATCCACGTTACCATGCATGTGTCTACCCCTGACGTCCGGGGCTTTGCCCGCAGCCAGGGACAGATCGCTGCCGAACTCGGGCGGCTGGTCAACCGCGGGCTGCGCAACAGATAGGAGCCGAATATGGCCTTTCACGAGGTGCGTTTCCCTGCCAGCCTGAGCTTCGGCTCTCTGGGTGGACCTGAACGCCGGACAGAGATCGTCACGCTCGCAAGCGGTTACGAGGAGCGAAATGCGCCCTGGGCCCATGCACGCCGGCGGTATGATGCAGGTCTCGGGCTTCGGTCGCTGGACGATCTTGCCGAACTTCTGGACTTCTTTGAGGCCCGTGGCGGACAGCTTCACGGTTTCCGCTGGAAAGACTGGAGCGATTACAAGTCCTGCAAGCCTTCGGCCGAGGTCGGCCCGCTGGACCAGATCATCGGTGTCGGCGATGACAGCGCGACGGCGTTCCGGCTGTCCAAACGGTATGCTTCCGGTGAAGGCCGTTATCTGCGCCCGATCGCAAAGCCTGTTGCGGGGACCGTCAAGGTTGCCGTTGGCGGTATCCCCCGCAAGGAAGGGGTCGACTGGACGCTTGATACGGTTGCCGGAAGAGTGAATTTCACGTCGGCGCCCGAACCGGGAGCCGAGATCACGGCCGGTTTCGAGTTCGACGTGCCCGTCCGATTTGATACGGACCGGATCCAGGTGTCTGTCGCCTCTTTCCGTTCGGGAGAGGTTCCGGCTGTTCCTGTCATCGAGGTGCGGCTGTGACTGCCGGGACCGATGCAGGCCAGGAGGGCGTCACCACCAGCTTTTGCAGGTGCTGGCGGGTCCGCCGCCGGGACGGCCGTGTCCTGGGGTTCACGGATCACGATGGACCGATTGCCTTCGATGGCGAGGACTATCTGCCCGGGGCTGGCCTGTCGGCGGGCGCGTTCATGCAGGGCACCGGCCTTGCCATCGACAATGTCGATGCAACGGGCGTTCTTTCTTCGGATGCCATCAGCGCAGCAGACCTTGAAGCAGGCCGATACGACGGAGCTGATGTCACGGTCTGGCGGGTGAACTGGACCGACGTGACGGATCGGCGGGTGCTTTTCGCCGGGTCGGTTGGCGAGGTGCGCCGCGGCGGGGGCGGATTCCAGGCCGAGATGCGCGGCCTGACCGAGGCGCTGAACCGCAATTGCGGTCAAGCCTTTGTCCGGCAATGTGCCGCGGTCCTCGGCGATGGGAGGTGCCGGTTCAACCTTTCGGCCCCCGGTTTCCGCCTCGACCGCAGACCTGTTCTCGTGGACCGGGGCCAGAGCTTCGTGTTCGCCGATCTGACGGATGTCCAGCCGCGGTGGTTTGAGCGTGGCAGGCTTTCCGTGGTGTCGGGGACAGCCGCCGGCCTGGAGGGCGTGATCAAACGGGACCGGACCGATGACGCTGATCGGCGGGTGATCGACCTGTGGGAACCGCTGCGGGGGGTTGTCGGCCCTTCCGACACGGTCAGGCTGGAGGCCGGATGCGACAAGCGCTCGGAAACTTGCCGGACCAAGTTTGCGAACATTGCGAACTTCCGGGGCTTTCCCTTCGTGCCGGGTGAAGACTGGCTGGTTGCCATCCCTTCGGCGCGCCAGGATGTGGAGGCGGGGTGATGCAGGAGACCATCGTCGCAGCTGCGCGTAGCTGGATCGGCACGCGTTACGTGCACCAGCAGGCCAGAAAGGGTGCCGGGTGCGACTGCCTGGGGCTGGTTCGCGGGGTATGGCGCGAGGTCCATGGTGCCGAGCCCGAGGAAGTCCCGCCCTATACTCCGGACTGGTCGGAAACGACGGGTGAGGAAAGGCTCTGGCTGGCTGCACGGCGGTGGATGCAGGAACGCGGCCCCGGCGTGGCCCTGCCGGGTGATGTACTGCTGTTCCGGATGCGGTCCGGTTCTGTGGCCAAACACCTGGGGATCATGACCGGACCGGCGAGTTTCGTGCACGCCTATTCCGGTCATGGCGTCGTGGAGAGTGCGCTGACACTGGCCTGGCGGCGCAGAGTTGTCGCGGTGTTCGGGATGGGGGGGGCGGGCTGATGGCCACGATCGTTCTTTCGGCGGCTGGCATGGCGCTGGGCGGAAGCATCGGCGGTTCGGTTCTTGGCCTGTCGGGGTCGGTTCTAGGGCGTGCGGCAGGCGGCGCAATCGGTCGGGCTCTTGATGCCCGGCTTCTTGGGGCCGGCAGTGATCCGGTGTCGACCGGAAAAGTCGACCGGTTCAGGCTGACCGGCGCGAGCGAGGGTGTGGGCGTGGCGCAGGTCCACGGTCGCATCCGTGTGGCCGGACAGGTCATCTGGGCCGGGCCCTTCATCGAGAGCGTCTCGACGACGGGCAGCGGCAAGGGAACGGGCGGGCAGGGCACGTCCGAGTTTGCATACCGGGTTAGTCTGGCCATCGCGCTTTGCGAAGGCGAGATTACACGGGTGGGTCGCGTCTGGGCGGATGGGGTCGAGATCGCCCGAGATGACCTCAACCTTCGGATATACTTGGGAACCCAGGACCAGTTGCCTGACCCGAAGATCGAAACCGTGGAGGGCACTGGCGCTGTCCCGGCATTCCGCGGCATCGCCTATGTCGTTGTCGAGGACCTCCCCTTGGGACGATTCGGCAACCGGGTACCCCAGTTCAGCTTTGAGGTCTTCCGACCGGCAGAAGATGACGCGCCCGCGTCGGCCGACGATATCGCCCGACTGGTCCGTGGCGTCGCGATGATACCGGGGACCGGGGAATATGCGCTTGCCGTCCCCCCGGTCCATGTCTCGCCGGGATATGGTGAAGAGTATCCCGTCAACATCACCTCTGCTTCCGGAAAGAGCGATTTCCTGACATCGCTTGAGGCGCTGACCGAAGAACTTCCCAACTGCGGGTCGGTGTCGCTTGTCGTGTCCTGGTTCGGTGACGATCTGCGCTGTGGGGCCTGCAGGATCAGGCCCAAGGTCGAGCAGGCAGAGGTTGACGGCATCGAGATGCCGTGGACGGTGTCTGGCCTTGGCCGGAGCCAGGCCATGCGTGTTCCCCGAATGGACGGCAAGCCGGTCTATGGCGGGACCCCTTCGGATCAGTCGGTCGTTCAGGCGATCCAGGAAATGCGCAGGCAGGGACTGCACGTCACGATCTATCCCTTCATCCTGATGGAGCAGTTGCCGGGCAATACCCTCCCCGATCCATGGACCGGCGAAGACAGCCAGCCGCCCTTTCCCTGGCGGGGGAGAATCACCTTGTCCGATGCGCCGGGCCGTCCCGCCAGCCCCGACGGAACGGCACAGGCGGCTGCACAGGTGGCGGCTTTCTTCGGTCAGGCGAGTCTGGCGAATTTTGTCGACGGCAACGCCTCTGTCGGCTTTGCGGGGCCGGCTGAGGATTGGGGGCTGCGCCGGTTTATCCTGCATTACGCTCATCTGGCCCGTCTGGCGGGTGGCGTTGACGCCTTCTGCATCGGTTCCGAACTGCGCGGGCTGACCCAGATCAGGGGCAGCAGCGGTTTTCCGGCCGTGGGACAGCTGCGCACTCTGGCCGCCGAGGTGAAGGCGATCCTTGGTCCTGCCTGCAAGATCACCTATGCCGCCGACTGGTCCGAATACCACGGGTATCAACCGCCGGGGACCGGCGACAAGCTGTTTCACCTCGATCCGCTGTGGGCCGATCCGGCCATCGATGTCGTGGCCATCGACAACTACATGCCGCTGTCGGATTGGCGGGACGGTACGGACCATGCCGACGCATCGTTCGGGTCCATCTACAATCTGGACTATCTTTGCCGCAATGTCGCCGGAGGCGAAGGCTTCGACTGGTACTACCATTCCGAAGAGGCGCGCGCCGCCCAGATTCGGACCCCGATATCGGATCACTGGGGCGAACACTGGGTTTGGCGCTACAAGGACATCCGGGGCTGGTGGGACAACGAGCACCGTGACCGGATCAACGGCACGCGCGCCGCGGTACCGACGGACTGGCGTCCCGGCATGAAACCGGTCTGGTTCACCGAGATCGGCTGCGCCGCCATCGACAAGGGCACGAACGAACCCAACAAGTTCCTCGACCCCAAATCGGCTGAATCGGCCTTGCCGCGCTATTCCAACGGTCTGCGGGACGATTTCATCCAGATGCAGTACCTCCGCGCGGTTCACCGCCATTTTGCGAGGGCAGAGAACAATCCGGTCTCGGGTGTCTATGGCGGCCGGATGGTCGATACTGCGCGCACGCATGTCTGGGCCTGGGATGCACGGCCGTGGCCGCAGTTTCCGGCGCGGGAGGACTTGTGGTCGGACGGCGGGAATTATGACCGGGGCCACTGGCTCAATGGGCGAAGCACATCGCGGTCGCTTGCCTCGGTCGTTTCGGAAATCTGCGCCGGTTGCGGTGTCACCGCCGTCGACACGTCGCGGCTCTGGGGTATCGTGCGCGGCTATGCGGTGGAAGGGACCGACACAGGGCGGCAGAAGCTTCAGGCGCTGATGCTGGCCTATTCCTTCGATGCGGCCGAGCGCGAGGGCCGTCTGGCCTTTATCACGCGGACCGGGTTGCCGGTCGCGGACATCGACCCTGCCGAGGTCGCCCTTGATCCGGAGGCAGATGCGACCATGACGCTGGCTCGGGCCGCCGAGGCAGAGGTTGCCGGGCGCGTCCGAGTCAGCTTTGTGGATGCCGATGGCGATTATTCCATCGCCGCTGCCGAGACGGTCATGCCGGACGAGGCAACACGGACAGTGGCCGAAACCGAACTGCCGCTTGCCCTTTTGCGCAGCGAAGGACGCCAGGTCGTGGAACGATCGCTGGCAGAGGCGCGGCTGGCGCGCGACCGGCTACGTTTCGCCATGGCGCCGTCGTCGATCGACCTGGGCGCCGGAGACGTGATCCGTCTGCGGTTGCCGGAGGGGAACGCGCTCTACCGGATCGACCGGGTCGAGGATGCCGGCCTGCGTGCGATCGAGGCGGTCCGGGTCGACCCGGAAGTCTATCTGCCTCATGCTGCGACAGAAGACCCATCCTCCGTGCCGCAGGTCCGTCCGCCGACGCCGGTCGAGGCGACTTTTCTCGACCTGCCGCTGATTACCGGGGACGAAGTGCCCCATGCACCGCATGTCGCCTTCGTTGCCCGCGACTGGCCGGGTAAGGTTGCTCTTTATGTCGCGGATGACGGTGAGGGGTTCTCGCTTGACGGTGTCTACGCTGTCCCTTCGGTGGTTGGCCAGACTGTGGGGGTGCTGAAGGCAGCTTCGCCAGGCCTGTGGGACACGGGGGCGGCGCTGCGCGTCAGGCTTGTCCGTGGCACACTCGCCTCTGCATCCGTGGGACGTGTTCTCGCAGGAGCGAACCTTGCGGCAGTTGGGGATGGTCTGTCTGATCTTTGGGAGCTGTTCCAGTTCAGGGACGCCGAACTTGTCGGGCCACGGACTTACGATCTTCGCCTCCGCCTGCGCGGACAGCACGGCACCGATGCTCTCATGCCAGCAGAATGGCCTGCCGGCTCGCGGTTTGTACTGCTCGATGGTGTGCCGCGCCAGATCGGGCTTTCGGCGGCGCAGCGCGGACTTGGGCTGACGTGGCGGTGGGGGCCGGCATCCCGGCCGGTCAGCGACCCGTCGTGGCGAGCCCGCGAGACCATGTTCGCGGGCAATGGCCTGCGTCCCTATGCCGTCTGCCATCTCAGGGCGACGATGGCCTCTGACGGATCACATGGGATTTCATGGCTGCGGCGGACGCGGATCGATGGCGATCCTTGGGGGTCAGAGGATGTCCCGATCGGCGAAAGCACGCTGTCTTTTGTGGTGCAGGTCCTGACTGGGGGTGTGCTGAAGCGTGAGGAGAGGACCCCTTTGCCGGTCTGGACCTACACGGCCGCGCAGAAACAGGCAGACAACGCAAATCAGGGTTTCCTCGTCCGCGTCGCCCAGCTCTCCGAGCGTTTCGGTCCTGGTCCTTCACGCAGTCTCTGGGTCGGACCGGGGTGATGCGACCGGGCCTGCCTTCGGACCCTGATGTTGCGGCACGAGGTCTCCTGGCTGTCCCCTGGTTCGGCCGGCGAAGTGGAAAGAAGAGCATGATCGCCGCTACGTAACGCGCGGCGTCAGGTCTGCACCGAAGCGGAAAGCTCATGTCCGGGTCTGGTGAAGGGTCGCTGCGTTTGGTCGCTCTCGGGCGGATGCGGTCGTTTCCCGGTGTGTCTTGTCCCGGATACCGCACCTGACTTTCCGTCGCGTTGGAGTGTGGGTCTGCACGAACACGTCCTTCTGCCTCGAAAGCTCATGGCGGTGCGTTCGGGGGGCTGGAGCCCGGATGTCGTTCGCGCTAGGTTTGGCGCTGAACGATCGGAGGACGAAATGGCCGTAGTCAGACCGACAATCGCTGAAATCGATCCCGTATGGCATCAAATCCGGGAAGAGGCGCAGCAGGCCATCGCTGAAGAACCACTGATGGGAGGTGTGTTTCACACGTCTGTTCTGCATCATGCGACGTTCGAACGGGCGCTGGCCTATCGCATGTCACAGAAACTCGCTTCCGACGACATGTCCGAACAGATCATCCGCGAAATCGCCGATGAGGCGCTGGCGGGTGATCCTGCGATTGCCGCTGCAGCGCGGGCTGATATCGTTGCGACCTTCGATCGTGATCCGGCGTGCCATCGCTACCTCCAGCCGCTTCTGTTTTTCAAGGGCTTTCAGGCTGTTCAAGCCTATCGGCTTGGGCATTGGCTGTGGCGGCATGGTCACCGCAATCTGGCCTACCAGGTGCAGATGCGGGTGTCAGAAGTGTTCGGGGTGGATATTCATCCGGCGGCGAGGATCGGCAGAGGCATCATGATCGACCATGCCCATTCCATCGTGATCGGAGAGACGGCCGTGGTCGGTGACAATGTCTCAATGCTTCATTCGGTAACGCTTGGCGGGACCGGCAAGGAAGATGGGGACCGCCATCCCAAGATCGGTGACGGTGTCCTGATCGGGGCCGGGGCCAAGGTGCTGGGCAATATCAGGATCGGCGCATGCAGCCGGATAGCGGCAGGATCTGTCGTTCTGGAGGATGTGCCGCCCTGCAAGACCGTCGCCGGAGTGCCCGCCCGCATCGTTGGCGAAGCGGGCTGTGCCCAGCCCGCGGTCGAGATGGATCACCGCGTGCCAGGTCTTTGAAACGGCGCAAATGCGGCTGACTTGGTCGGCCCGGCGCCGCCCCGAGCGACCGCGTCGCGGCGAGTTCCGACAAGTTGGGCCTCGCGTGGCTTGGGCCGTCCAGGGCAGTGCGGCGACGAGGTCGCATGCTGCACCTGTCTCGTGTAGGCCATCATAAAACAAGCAAAACCTTTCACCAGGCTTCGGCGGCCAGTGTCAGTGTCATGCCGCCTAGCTCTGACTCCTCCTGTGGTTGGGCTGATTTCTCCGGCGGCTTGCTCTCGCTTGACAAGCTGGCCTGCGCCCATAGGGTGGTCCGGTTTCACTCTTAGTGCATGACGGGCCTTGGCGCTACGGCGGGCGTGGCCGGCGAAGCGGCTCCGGATGGCGAAGCCGGCCACGAGATGACCTCCGGAGCCGGCGGCCGATACCCCA
>JBEIDZ010000089.1:0-8899 GCA_040383215.1 Paracoccaceae bacterium
ACCGACGTGATACCGAAAGGTGATTCTTCGCTGAATCAGCGGATTAACGACTGATTCGCCGGCCCCGGTCGTGCCGGGCTCCGCCATCACGGCATCAGCCGCATTTCGAATGCCCGCAGGCGGCGCAGGTCAGGCAACCTTCGGCCATGACAAGGTCGGCGCTGCCGCAGGCCGGGCAGGTCCGCCCTGCCGGGGCACCCGGCGGCGCGGCCCCGGCCTTCGGATCGGACTTCAGCGCCGTGCCCTCGGCCGCAAGGAAACCGATGGCGACCATGTGCCGTTCGATCACCCCCCCGATCGCGGCCAGGATCGAGGGGATGTAGCGCCCCTCCATCCAGGCCCCGCCGCGGGGGTCGAACACGGCCTTGAGTTCCTCGACCACGAAGGAGACGTCGCCGCCCCTGCGGAACACGG
Source organism: Paracoccaceae bacterium (assembly GCA_040383215.1). GTDB lineage: Bacteria > Pseudomonadota > Alphaproteobacteria > Rhodobacterales > Rhodobacteraceae > JBEIDZ01. The sequence goes on from JBEIDZ010000089.1 coordinate 415, forward strand.
CCGAGATCATCCGCGTCAGGGCGACGGTCCAGGCGTAGTGCTCCATGTTCTTGGAATTGATGAAGATTTCAAAGGGACGGCGGCGGCCGGCGAGCGTGATGTCGTTGATCGTGATATAGATCGCATGTTCGCTGCCGGGCCATTTCAGCTTGTAGGTCGCACCTTCGAGGTCAGTGGGGCGGTCGAGCGGTTCGGCGCTGTGCAGGGGCGCAGGCGCTGGCGGGGGCGTGGCGGCGGCGGGTTCGGCGACGCTGAGGACCGAGCCCGTCACCGCGTTCGGGCGGTAGGTGGTGCAGCCCTTGCAGCCCTGGTCCCAGGCGGCCATGTAGACCTCGCGGAAGGCCTCGAAGGGGATGTCCTCGGGGCAGTTGATCGTCTTGGAGATCGAGGAATCGACCCAGCGCTGGGCGGCAGCCTGCATCCGGACATGGTCAAGCGGGGTCAGCGTCTGGGCATTGACGAAATGGTCGGGCAGGGGCGCGTCGCCCTCCCGCTCGCGCCAGAGACGGACGGCATAGTCGACAACCTCCTCCTCGGTCCGGCTGCCATCGGGCTGGAGCACCTTGCGGGTATAGGCATGGGCGAAGACGGGTTCGATCCCGCTCGAGACATTGCCGGCATAGAGGCTGATCGTGCCGGTGGGAGCGATGGAGGTGAGGAGCGCGTTGCGGATGCCGTGAGTGCGGATGGCATCGCGGATATCCTCGTCCATCCGGCGCATCGTGCCCGAGGCCAGGAAGGGGTCGGCGTCGAACAGCGGGAAGGGGCCCTTTTCGCGGGCGAGGTCGATGCTGGCGCGGTAGGCGGCGCGGGCGATGCGGTGCATCCAGAGATCGGTCGCGGCGACGGCGGCCTCGGACCCGTAGCGCAGGCCGGTCATCAGCAGCGCATCGGCAAGCCCGGTGACGCCAAGGCCGATGCGGCGCTTGGCCTGCGCCTCGGCCGCCTGGGCGGGCAGCGGAAAGCGCGAGACGTCGACGACATTGTCCATCATCCGCACCGCGGTGGCGACGAGATCGTCAAGCGCGCCGAGATCGAGCGCGGCGCCGGGGCCGAAGGGGTCGTCGACCAGCCGGGCAAGGTTGACCGAGCCGAGCAGGCAGGCGCCATAGGGCGGCAGGGGCTGTTCGCCGCAGGGGTTGGTCGCGGCGATGGTTTCGGCATAGTGCAGGTTGATGGCCGCATTGATGCGGTCGATGAAGATCACGCCGGGTTCGGCATAGTCGTAGGTCGAGCGCATGATCCGGTCCCAGAGGTCGCGGGCGGGCAGGCTGCGCCAGACCTTGCCGCCGAAGCTCAGGTCCCAGGGGCCGCCGGACTTGACCGCGGCCATGAAGGCGTCGGTCACGAGCACGGACATGTTGAACATGCGCAGCCGGGCGGGGTCGGCCTTGGCGGCGATGAAATCCTCGATATCTGGGTGGTCGCAGCGCATCGTCGCCATCATCGCGCCGCGGCGGGATCCGGCGGACATGATGGTGCGGCACATCGCGTCCCAGACATCCATGAAGCTGAGCGGGCCCGAGGCATCGGCGGCCACGCCATGCACCGCCGCGCCGCGCGGGCGGATGGTCGAGAAGTCGTAGCCGATCCCGCCGCCCTGCTGCATGGTGAGGGCCGCTTCCTTGAGCGCCTCGAAGATGCCGGCCATGCTGTCGGGGATCGTGCCCATGACAAAGCAGTTGAAGAGCGTGACCGCACGGCCCGTGCCGGCGCCGGCGGTGATCCGCCCCGCGGGAAGGAAGCGGAAATCCTCGAGCGCGGCGTAAAACCGCGCCTCCCAGGTGGCGGGGTCCTTTTCGGCGGCGGCCAGCGCGCGGGCGATGCGGCGCCAGGTGTCTTCGACCGTGCGGTCAAGGGGGGCGCCGGAGGCATCCTTGAGGCGGTATTTCATGTCCCAGATCTGTTCGGCGATCGGCGCGGCAAAACGGGACATCGGCGGCTCCTGTCATCGGCGGGCGCGGGGGAGAGACCGGAACATATGGGCAACCCGGGCGCCGGTCAAACCATATCTGGTGGGGCCGACTCTTGCAGGACGAGCGCGGCGGGCTAGAGTGAGCGTCCCGGGGGGGGACATCGCATGGCGCAATTCACGCATCTCATCAAGCTGTCGGTGGGGACCGAGGATGTGGCCGACCTTGCCGCCTGGCAGGGGGACGCGCGGTACCAGACGACGGATGGGCTGCCGCGGCACATCACCCGGATGTGGCCCAAGCGCGAGACCGAGGTGCTGGCGGGCGGGTCGATCTACTGGGTGATCAAGGGCCTTGTGCTGTGCCGGCAGCGGGTCGTGCGGCTGGACCGGGTGGAGGGGTCGGACGGGATTGAGCGCTGCGCCATCGTCTGCGACCCGCAGCTGGTGCAGGTCGCCCCGGCGCCCAAACGGCCGTTCCAGGGGTGGCGCTATCTCGGCCCCGGGGACGCGCCGCCCGACCTCGCGCCGCTGCGGCCGGGCGAGGATGCGCTGCCGCCGGAACTGACGCGGGTGCTGGCGGAAATCGGCGTGTTCTGAGCGGCGACGGGAGACGCGGGTGTTCGTCACGGCTGCCACAAGGGGTCGGGGACGTCCCGGAATTTTTTCGCGGTATGCGGCACGAGAGCCGCAGGATTTTGTCGTGTCGCCATCGTCCTGCGGCCCGTGACCGCCGCCCCGTAGGGTGGGTGAAACCCACCTGAGGCAATGTCACGCCTGGCGGTTCAGGCCGCCATGCAGTGTCGGCTGGTCGAGCGCGGCAAAGCCGTAGTGGCGCAGCCAGCGCAGGTCGCTGTCGAAGAAGGCGCGCAGGTCGGGGATGCCGTATTTCAGCATCGCGATCCGGTCGATCCCGACGCCGAAGGCAAAGCCCTGCCAGACATCGGGGTCCACCCCGGCATTGCGCAGCACCTTGGGATGCACCATCCCGGAGCCGAGGATCTCGAGCCAGCTCTCGCCCTCGCCGACCTTGAGCGTGCCGCCTTCCCAGGAACAGCGGATATCGACCTCGGCCGAAGGCTCGGTGAAGGGGAAATGCGAGGCGCGGAAGCGCAGGTCGACATGATCGACGCCGAAATAGGCCTTCACGAATTCCTCGAGACACCATTTGAGCTGTGCCATGGAGATGTCGCGGTCGATGGCGAGCCCCTCGACCTGGTGGAACATGGGCGTGTGGGTCTGGTCGTAATCGGCGCGGTAGACGCGACCCGGCGCGATCACGCGGATGGGCGCGCCCTGCGCCTCGAGCGCGCGGATCTGCACCGGGGAGGTATGGGGGCGCAGCACATGCGGCGGGCGGGTGTCGCCCGCTGCGCGGCGCAGATAGAAGGTGTCCATCTCGGCCCGGGCGGGGTGGTGGCCGGGGATGTTCAGCGCGTCGAAATTGTACCAGTCGCTTTCGATCTGGGGCCCTTCGGCGACGGCAAAGCCCATGTCGGCAAAGATCGCGATCACCTCGTCCGTGACCTGGCTGATGGGGTGGATCGTGCCTTGCCGGCGGTCGCGCGGGGGCAGCGTCACGTCGAGCCATTCGGCGCGCAGCCGTTCGTCAAGCGCGGCATCGGCCAGCGCGGCGCGGCGCGCGGCGAGTGCGGCGGTGATCTCGTCCTTGAGCGCGTTGAGCGCGGGGCCAGCCACCTGCCGCGCCTCGGGCGACATCTGGCCAAGCTCGCGCATCCTGAGGCTGATCTCGCCTTTCTTGCCCAGTGCGGCGAGGCGGACCTCCTCGATCGCGCTTTCGTCGCCGGCGGCGGCGATGAGCGACAGGTAGCGGGCCTTCAGATCGTCCATGGCGGATCATCCCGATGGTGACGCGGGCGGGATACAGGCTGCCGCGGCCTCGGGCAAGCCGGCGCAGGGGTGGTCAGTCCGGCAGGACGCTGTCGCCCACCCGGATTGTCCCGCCGGTAAGGATCCGGGCGTTGAGCCCGGAGCGGTGCACGAGCAGATCGCAGACCGCCTTGCCCGTGACGAGGTCGAGATAGCGGCAGGGCGTGTTGAGCCGCCCGCCTTCGAGCACCGTATCGCCCACCCGGAAGCGCCGCCCGACAAGGTGGTTGAGCGGCACGCCCTCGACCGTCAGGTTGCGCCGATGCTCCCCGGGCAGGAGCGTCACGCCATGGTCGCGGACAAGCGCCGCGAGCGTCTCGGTCTCGATCAGGGTGACCTCGCGGACATCGGGGAAGGCCGAGTAATGCCCGCGCCCGGTCGCGTAGCGGTCGCCCGCGATCCCCTGGCCGGCAATCAGGACCGCGCTGTCCTGCGCCTGCATCGGTGCGCGGCCTTCGGTCGCCAGGTGGATATGCCTGAGCCAGCCCTGCCACATGTGCCCTGCCTCCTTCAATGCGAAGGGCCGCCCCGGAGGACGGCCCCTGATTCCGTTGTGGCCGGCATTGCCGGACGCGGTCAGGCCGGCAGCGCGGCGCGGGCCTTTTCGGCGATGGCGGCAAAGGCCGCCGGTTCATGCACGGCGAGGTCGGCAAGCACCTTGCGGTCGACCTCGATCCCGGCGAGTGCCAGGCCGTTGATGAAGCGCGAATAGGTCAGCGATTCATCCACCGCGCGAACGGCGGCGTTGATGCGCTGGATCCAGAGCGCGCGGAAATTGCGCTTGCGGACCTTGCGGTCGCGCGTGGCGTACTGGTTGGCCTTGTCCACGGCCTGACGCGCGACCTTGAAGGTGCGGCGGCGGTGGTCGTAATAGCCCTTGGCAGCGTCAAGGACCTTCTTGTGACGGCGATGGGTGACGGTTCCGCCCTTGGTGCGTGACATCTCTCGGCTCTCCTCAGCGGTCGTAGGGCATGTAGGTCTTGATGATCCGGATATCCTGCGCCGACAGCACCGTGGTGCCGCGTGCATCGCGGATGAACTTCTTCGTCCGCTTGATCATCCCGTGCCGCTTGCCGGCCTGGCCGGCCTTGACCAGCCCCGAGGCCGTCATCCTGAAGCGCTTCTTGGCGCTCGACTTCGTCTTCATCTTGGGCATTTTTGTCTCCTTCGAGAACATCGCGCGTCGAGGCATGCCACATCGGCCAGACGCACGGTCGTTGAAGCCGCCCAATTAGACGGGGGAGCGGCCAAGGGCAAGGGGGGAGTCAGAACAAGGTGCCGAAGACCCGCGTGATGACGTCCGGGACGCCCTGGAAGGAATAGATTCCTGGCTTTTTCCAAACGGCGTAACCGATGAGCCCGCCGCCAAGGATCACAAAGACAAGAGCGACGCGCGGAAATACCCCATCTGCCATAGCCCCGACAGTGGCGAGAAAAGCCATGATGACAAACAGACATCCGCCAAGAAAAAGGACATCTTCATTCACGGACTACCTCCGTAAAGATAAACGTCAATAGTGGATATAGTTACTCCGGTTCGCCGGTAAAAATCAACCGCTCCTCACAGGGGGCCACGCGAAGGATGTTGGTCGATCCCGGCGTATTGAAAGGCACGCCGGCGGTGACGATGATCTTGTCCTTCTCGGTCGCATACCCCTGGCTGATGGCAGCGCGCACGGCGGCGACGACCGCCATCTTGAAGCGGTCGACCGGCTGCACGATCACGCAGTTCGTGCCCCAGGACAGTTCAAGCCGCCGCGCCGTGCGTTCGATCGAGGTGAGCGCAAGGATCGGCACGCGCGGCCTTTCGCGCGCGACCAGAAGCGCGGTGGTGCCGGATTCCGAAAAGCAGCAGATGGCCTTGACCTGCGTCGTCTCGGCGATTTCGCGCGCGGCGGCGACGATCCCGTCGGCCACCGTGGTGCGCTGGGCGGTGCGGCTCGCCTCGATGATCTGGGTATAGGTCGGGTCGCTCTCGACCTCGGTGGCGACGGCGTCCATCGTGCGCACCGCCTCGACCGGATACCTGCCGGCGGCCGATTCGGCCGAGAGCATGATCGCATCGGTGCCCTCGTAGATCGCGGTGGCGACGTCGCTGACCTCGGCCCGCGTCGGCACGGGGCTTTCGATCATGGATTCGAGCATCTGGGTCGCCACGATCACCGGCTTGGCCGCGGCGCGGCATTTGCGCACGAGCCGCTTCTGGATCGGGGGCACGTTCTGCACCGGCAGTTCCACGCCAAGGTCGCCGCGCGCCACCATGATGCCGTCCGACACGGCGAGGATGTCGTCGAAGGATTTCACCGCGGCGGGCTTTTCGATCTTGGACAGGATCGAGGCCCGCCCGCGGGCAAGCTCACGCGCCTCGAGCACGTCGGCGGGGCGCTGCACGAAGGAGAGCGCGAGCCAGTCGATCCCGAGATCGCAGACGAAGTCGAGATCGCGGCGGTCCTTGTCCGAAAGCGCCGCGAGCGGCAGCACCACATCGGGCACGTTCACGCCCTTGCGGTTCGAGATCGTACCGCCGACCACGACCTCGCAATTGGCGAAGGTCGCGCCGCAATCCCTGACCCGCAGGCGGATCTTGCCGTCATTGACCAGAAGCGCCGCGCCGGGTTCGAGCGCGTCGAAGATTTCCTTGTGCGGCAGTTGCACCCGCGTCGCGTCGCCCTCGGCCGGGTCGAGGTCGAGCCGGAACGAGGCGCCCTCCTGCAACTCCTCCGCGCCCTTCGCAAAGACGCCCACGCGCAGCTTCGGTCCCTGAAGGTCGGCGAGGATCGCGATGGGCGAGGTCAGGTCCTTCTCGACCTGCCGGATCAGGCGATGCCGCTCGGCGATCTCGGGATGGCCGCCATGGCTCATGTTCAGGCGGAACACATCGGCGCCCGCCTCGTGCAGGGCACGGATCATCTCGTAGGTGCTCGACGCAGGCCCCAGCGTGGCCACGATCTTCACGTTGCGGTTGCGTCTCATCGGGGCCGTCCTCTTGCCGTTCCTTGCCGTCTTTTCGCCATGCGGCGCGGCCGCGCGGGGCGGCGTGCAGTTACCGCTAACGCAGGCGCGGCCCTTATTGCGCAATTCCCTTTGCCTCACAACTGGCCTAAGGGCTGCGCGATGACCCTCTCTGGCCGATCCGCGACGCCCATGCCCGACGCCGCCCACGAGACGCACGGGGAAACCCGCCCCGGCCGCTGGCTTGTCACCTGCGACCATGCCAGCAATGCCGTGCCGGGCTGGATCGGCGGTGGGAGCCTTGGCCTGCCGCCAGCCGAGATGGCGCGCCATATCGCCTGGGACCCTGGCGCGGCGGGCGTGGCGCGGGCGCTGGCCGCAGCGCTGGACAGCCCGGCGGTGCTCGCGACCTTTTCGCGCCTCGTGATCGACCCCAACCGGGGCGAGGATGACCCGACGCTGATCATGCAGGTGTCCGACGGGACGGTGATCGAGGGTAACCGCGGCATTGGCGCGGACGGGCGGGCCGAACGGCTGGACCGGCTTTACCGGCCCTATCACGCGGCCTTTGCCCGGCTGGCCGCGCGGCGGCCCGATACGGCAATCTGCGCCGTCCATAGTTTCACCCCGCAGTTGCGCGGCCGGGCGCCGCGGCCCTGGCAGGTCGGCATCCTGCATTCGACGCGCGACAGTCGGCTTGCGCTCGCGCTGATCGCGCGGCTCGCGGCCGAGCCCGACCTTTGCGTGGGCGACAACGAACCCTATGCCGGCCACCTGCCCGGCGATGCGATCGACCGCCATGCGCTGGCCCATGGCAGGTCGAACGTGCTTGTCGAGTTGCGCCAGGACCTGATCGCCACGCCCGCCGATCAGGCCGCCTGGGCGGCGCGGCTTGCCCCGATCCTTGTCTCTGTCCTTCAGGAAAGCGGTCTTTGACATGCGCTTTGATGCGGTCATCTTCGATCTGGACGGAACCCTGCTGGAAACCGAGCGGATCGTGGTCGATGCAGGGCTGGCCGCCTTCCGCCGCATGGGCCTGCCCGAGCGGCACGATCTGCTGACCGCGATGGTCGGCACCGTGGGCGACGATGGCGATGCGGCGATGCGCGCGGCCTTCGGGGCGGGGTTCGACCGGGCGCTGTTCGAGGCGCATATGCAGGAGGCGGTCGATGCCGCCTTTGCCGCCGGCATCCCGCTCCGGCCCGGGGCGGACGATCTGCTGGCCCATCTGGCCGCCATCGCGATGCCGCGGGCGATCGCCACGAATTCGCGCACCGCGGCCGCGCGGCGCAACATCGCGACGGCGGGGATCGCGCATCGCTTCGACCCCGCCCATATCCACGGGCGCGACCGCGTGGCCCGGCCCAAGCCCGCCCCCGACCTGTTCCTGCATGCCGCGCGCGGCCTTGGCGCGGACCCGGCGCGCTGCCTCGTGTTCGAGGATTCCGATCCCGGCGCTGCAGGCGCGCTGGCCGCGGGCATGACCGTCGTGCTCGTCCCCGACCAGCGCGCGCCCGGGCCTGTGCCGGTCCACCATCTGGCCGACAGCCTGCTGGCCGGCGCCCGCGCGGCGGGCCTGATGCGCTGACCGCGGGGGCCCCTCTCGACAGGTCATGTCCTTGTCGGGCAAATACTCCGGGGGGTGAATGGGCCGGAAGGCCCAGAGGGGGGGCGCGCCCCCCCGCCCCCCCCCCCCCCCCCGGCCAGCCCCAGCCCCCGGGCGGCCCCACC
>JBEIDZ010000090.1:0-8847 GCA_040383215.1 Paracoccaceae bacterium
CGCCGATCATCGCGAGGTCCTGCGCCGAATCGACACCCGTGATGGACACCAATATCGAGGGGGACTTCCTCGGCCCCCGCGCCGCCGCACGCGCCATGCTCGCCCAAGGCACCGGCGGCTCGATCATCACCGCCGCCTCCGGCGCCGGCCGCCGCGGCGTGCCGAACCTCGCGCATTACTGCGCCTCCAAGGCCGCGATCATCAACTTCACCCAGACGCTGGCCATCGAACTCGCCCCCCACGGCATCCGCGCCAATTCCTACGTCCCCGGCCATATCGAGACGCCCTTCTGGGGCGGCATCGCCGAAGGCTTCGCCCGCGCCTGGCACAAGACCCCGGCCGAGGTGATCGCCACCTTCCGCGCCTCCGTCCCCGCCGGCCGCTTCGGCACGCCCGACGACGTCGCCGCCGCCGTCTCCTGGCTCGCGAGCCCCGAGGCCGCCTATGTCAGCGGTCAGGCCATCGCGATGAACGGCGCCGAATTCCCCTACTGACATGGCCCGCCCCACGCGCCTGCCCCACCGGCCCGCCCCCGCGCCGCGCGCGCCCCGGGCAATCCCGCCTCGCTTCTCCTTTCATTCTATGTCCCCAAATATCCCGGGGTCCGGGGCAGCGCCCCGGGGCTCTCCACCCGCAGACTGTTCCCGTCCACCCGAGGATGCGCGCTCCCGGCCCTCGGGATCGCGCCCCGGATGCCGCCCCGACCTATTGCGGCGGACGGCCAAAGCCGCCATGTTTGATCAACATGAAGCGGAGTGCGATTTGGAGGCAAGCGAGCCTGACCTGTGCTGACGTCTTTCCATCTGCCACAAGGATCGCTCGCTCTTCTCCGCAGGCTTGGCTTGCAGAAACGATGGCCGGCTTTCGCCACTCCTGGGTTGACGACCTGACGACATGGAAATCCTCCGGATGAAACGGACACTCGGTGCGCTGATCGGGGGATTCCTGCCAACCGGAGCGATCGCCGAGGTCTGCGACAAGGTGCGTCCAGACTGGAACCCTTCAGATGGCCCGGTCGGACCCTTTGAGGATGTGGTCTTGTTTTTCGTTACACCCTTCGGGCTCATCCTCCTGGCATTGGCTGTGGCCTCGGTTCTGGTCAGGCGCACTTGGTTGACCGCGTTGACGACCGTCATCATGACCGCCGTGCTCGCGCCCTTTTGGTCAGAATGGAGAGAGGATAACGAGGTCATGAGGTTAGCCATCGCCGAGGGATGCCGGGCGGCGGCATCGCCGATCCTGATCATCGTCGTCCTTGTGACGTTGGCAATCATTCCTGCTGTGGCAACGTGGAGAAGTCCAGGTTCACGACGCAAAAGTGCGCCCCCCTGATCGGACGCCCAGACTGGAGCACGGCCCGCCATCGCATCCCTTGCCGTCGCGTGCGCCCAGGGGCTAACCCGCGCCGAAACCCGTCAATCTCGTCGGCACAGGCCGGCATCCCGGCCCCCCTGACACGCGTCCCTCCTTGGTGCAATTTGTCTTGGCGCAAGACAACACATGGGCCACAGCGCCCACGACGACAGGAACCGCCCCCATGTCCATGCCCGCAGAGTTCGACTTCATCATCGTCGGCGCCGGCTCGGCCGGCTCGGTGCTCGCCAACCGTCTGAGCGCGGACCCCCGGACCCGCGTCCTCCTGCTCGAAGCCGGGCCCGCCTCGCGCAACCCGATTTTCACCGTGCCCATGCTCGCCGGCGTCGCCTACTGGCACCGGCCCACCAACTGGAACTACGTCACCGCCCCCCAACCCCATCTCGACGGCCGCACGATCCGCTGGCCCCGCGGGCGGCTCCTCGGCGGCTCTTCGGCGATCAACGGCATGATGTACATGCGCGGCCACCGCAGCGACTATGACACCTGGGCCCAGGCCGGCTGCACCGGCTGGGGCCATGACGACGTCCTGCCCTATTTCCGCCGGTCCGAGGACAACCCCGAACGCGAGGGCGACCCCTTCCACGGCCAGGGCGGCCCGCTGCATGTCGCCCGCGCCCGCGGCGACAACCCGCTCTATGCCTCCTTCCTCACGGCCGGCCTCTCGGCCGCCCGCGCCGAAGGCGCGCGCGACAACGCCGATTTCAACGGCGCGGTGCAGGAGGGTCTCGGCCTTTACGACTTCAACATCGCGGGCGGCCGCCGCGTCTCGGCCGCCACCGCCTTTCTCGACCCGGTCCGCAACCGCCCCAACCTGACCATCTGGACCGATGCCCCCGTCGCCCGCGTGGTGTTCGACGGCCGCCGCGCCACCGGTGTCGTCGCCGCCCCGCATGGCCAGAGCCAGATCGTCACCGCCCGGCGCGAGGTCATCCTCGCCGGTGGCGCGATCAACACGCCCCAGATCCTGCAACTTTCCGGCATCGGCCCCGCCGCGACGCTCGCCGCCGCCGGCATCACGCCGCTGGTCGACGCGCCGGGCGTCGGGCGCAACCTGCAGGACCATCTCGGCGTCTATCTCACTTATGCCGCGCGCGATCCCGTCACGCTCTACGGACTGATGCGCCCCGACCGCGCCATCGCGGCCTTCCTCATGGCCTGGGCGCTCGGTCGCGGCCCCGCCACCGCCGTCCCGCTCGAGGCGGGCGGCTTCCTGCGCACCCGGCCCGAGCTCGAGATCCCCGACATCCACATCACCTTCGTCCCCGGTCTCAACCTCGAGACGACACGCAAGGGCCAGGGCCGGCACGGCTATCTCATCAACTTCTACCAGCTGCGCCCCGAAAGCCGGGGAGAGATCGCGATCACCTCGCCCGACCCGCGCGTGCCGCCCCGCATCGACCCCAACTATCTCTCGGCCGAGGCCGATCGCCGCACCCTGCGCGACGGCACCCGCCTGGCTGCCCGCATCGGCGCGGACCCCGCCCTCGCCCGCCACCGCAAGGACCACATCTCCCCCCGGCCCGAAGACCTCGCCTCCGACGCCGCCATCGACGCCTGGGTGCGGCGCAGCGCCAACACGATCTTCCACCCCGTCGGCACCGCGCGCATGGGCAGCGACCCGGCCTCCGTCACCGACCCCGCGCTGCGCGTCCGCGGGGTCGAAGGGCTGCGTGTCGCCGATGCCTCGGTCATGCCGACCGTGATCGGCGGCAATACCTCGGCGCCCACGATGATGATTGCCGAAAAGGCCGCCGACCTGATCCTCGGCCACCCCACCCCGCCCCGCGGCCCCTGACACGGCGCGTCATCCCGCGCCCGCCATCCCCTGCCGGCAGGTTCACCTCCCGCACCTGCCCCCACCGGGATACCCCGCGCTGCGCCTGCGCGGCCCCGACGGGCGGCGCGTGGCCGACGCCTCGGTCATGCCGATCCTGATCGGCGGCACGACCGCCCCTTCCCGCGCGTCCGGCTCCCCGCCCGTGGACATCCCCGCGTTCTGGCACCTTGCCGACGCGGGTGCCCCCCGCCCCCGCATACCTCCCCCGTCCCGCCATCCACCCCCGGGGACCGACACTCCCCCCGCGGCCGGCCCCCTCCTCACCCCACTCCCGCCCCGGGTCCGACGCGCTCCTTCCCCATCGTCGTCGCCCGGGTCCTCGGGGCAGAGCCCCTTGCCCCCGGCGACGGGGCCGCGAATACTCCGCTTCGCGCGCACTGCGCCCCAGGGCCTGCGATGACCGTCACCACCGACACCTGCCACCCCGCGCTTCGTCCCCTCGCCGACCGCTTCACGGCCGAGGTCGCCGCTGGGCACGAACGCGGCGCGCTCTGTGTCATGCAGGCGGGCGAGGTGCTGCTCGACATCCGTGGCGGCGAAGCCGCCCCCGGCCGGCCCTGGCAGGCCGACACGCTCGCCTGCTGCTTCTCGGTCACCAAGGGGGTGCTCTCGCTTCTCGCCCACCGGCTGATCGACGATGGCGCCGTCGCGCCCGAAACCCGCGTCGCCGCCCTCTGGCCCGCCTTCGCGCAACAGGGCAAGGCCGCGATCACGCTCGCCGACGTGTTGACCCACCGCGCGGGGCTGCCGGCGGTGTCGGTCCCGGTCACGCCGGGCGATCTCTATGACGGCGCAAGGATGGCCGCCCTTCTTGCCGCCTCGGCTCCGGTCGTCCCGGCGCGGGCCGCGCCCGTCTATCACAACATGACCTATGGCCATCTTCTCGGGGAAATCCTCTCCCGCGCCACCGGCCTGCCCCTGCCCGTGCTGCTGGCCGACCGGCTGACCGGCCCGCTTGGCGCCGAATTCCGCCTTGGCCTGACCCCGGCCGAGGAGGCGCGCGCCGCGCACCTGACCCAGGCTGACCCCGATGCCCTCTGGCGCGCGCTCGCGGACAGCCCCGAGAGCCTCTTCGCCCGCTCCATGGCCTTCTTCGGCCCGGGCGAGGATTTCAACACAACCCGCTGGCGCAGGGCGGTGATCGGCTCGGGCAGCGGCCACGCCACCGCCCGCGCCATCGCCTGCCTCTATGGCCAGTTCGTCTGGCCGGGCCTTCTGTCCGACAGCCGCCGCGCGGCGCTACAGACCGAACGGGCCGCCAATCCCGCGGACAGGGTCCTCGGCCTGCCCATCCGCTATGGCGAAGGGATCGAGCTTTCCACCCCGCCCGGGCTCGACTTCGGCCCCGATCCCGCAACGCTCGGCCACTGGGGCGCGGGCGGGGCGACCGGCCTGGCCCATCCCGCATCCGGCCTCTCGCTCGGCTATGTCACCGGCCACATGTCCGCCGCGATGGGCGCCTCCCGCCGCGCCCGCGCCTATGTGGCGGCCCTCTTCGCGGCGCTGCCCGACCTGGCCTGACCGCCCCCGCCGCCCTGACCGCGGCCTTGCCCTCTGCCGCCGTCTCCCCCACAAGACGGACTACAGCTCCTGCCCAAGCAGCCGCCATGATCCCGGACCCGCCATGACCGAATCCTTTGCCGATGGCCGCCTCATCCTCGCTCCCGGCCGCATCGCGCGGCTCACGCTCGACGTGCCGGGCGCGCGCAACGCCATTTCCCGCGCGATGTGGGAGGCCCTGCCCGAAATCGCCGGTCGCCTTGCCGCCGACCCCGCAACCCGCGTTCTGGTCGTCACCGGCGCGCAGGGCGCTTTTTCTGCCGGCGCCGACATCCGCGAATTCGACGACACCTATGCCTCGGCCGACAGCGCGACCGCAGCCAATGCCATCATCCGCGCGGGTCTGCAGGCGATCCGCGACCTGCCTGTCCCCGTCATCGCCATGATCGGCGGCCCCTGCATCGGCGGCGGCTGCGCGCTGGCGCTTGCCTGCGACCTGCGCTTTGCCGCCGACACCGCCGTCTTTGCCATTACTCCCGCCCGGCTCGGCATCGCCTATGGCGTGTCCGATACCTGGGCGCTGATGGAAAAGGTGGGCCCCGCCCGCGCCCGCGACATCCTTTTCTCTGCCCGGACCCTTTCCGCTCCCGAGGCGCTTGCCCTTGGCCTGATCGACCGGGCCCTGCCGTCCGACCTGCTCGAATCCGAAACCCGGGCCTACGCGACGCTGCTGGCCGACCAGTCTCCCGCCTCCCTCCGCGTGACCAAGGCCACGCTGAACGCGCTGTCCGCCCCCCCCGACCGGCCCGACCTGACCCGCGCGATCAATGCGCTCTTCACCGGTCCCGACTTTGCCGAAGGCAGGTCGGCCTTCCTTGCCCGGCGCCGTCCCTCGTTCTGACCCGCTGTGTGCCGGGCCTGTCCCGATCCTCCCCTCTTGACGCCAAATTCGTGCCGCAAAGCCGGGTCATGACAGGGCGATGTAACCGGGTTGCAGGGAAACGCCGCCGATGGCTCTGAACGACCGTCCCCTTCGCGGGGTCGCCATTCTCATGATGGTGCTCTCGGCCATGCTCTTCGCCGCCGGCGTATGGGGGCAGCTCGACCTCGGACAGACCCTGCCGGGGGCCCGGATCATCTCCGATGTCGCGGCGCCGCTGATCCTCGGTCATCTGCCCGGCGTCTTCGGCAATCCGCAGACGGTCTTCGGGGCCTTTGCCCAGCCCGCCGGCCTGGCCGCCCTCGCAGGGCTCCTGCTGCTCGCGCCGCGGCGCCGTCAGCCGCCCCCGTTCCGCATGGCGCCGGTCCACGCCGCCCACAGGGTCATGCCCCGTCACGCGACCGAAGTCCGCGCGGCCCGCATCGCCAGATCCTCCGCAACGCTCGCCCTGCCCCCGCCGGGACAGAGCGGAGCCCCGCGCGCCGCGAACCTTCCCGCCGTCATTCCCGCCGCGGCACCCGAACCGGCCGCCCCGCAACCCGCTCAAGCCATCCCCGTGCGCCGGCGCAGGATTGCAGCCGCCTATAACCGCGGGGCGATCGCGCTGATCGTGTCATCGGCGGTCATCTTTGGCGCGTCCGCCGCCTATGGCACCCTGCCCCCCGGAAGCCATGCCCGCTATGCGCCGGCCGCGGTTGCCGTGCTCTTTGCCCTTGCCGCGGTCGTGGCGCTGCTGCTCGCGCGGCGCAGCCAGACACCGGCAGCCCCCGACGATCCGCTCAGAAAGTCACGCTGACGCCCGTCAGGCCAAGGGACCGGATCAGGTCGCGCAGTTCCTGTCTGGCCGCCACGTTCGAGATGTTGAGCGTCGTCACCCCCACGTCACGCAGGTCGAGCAGCGTGAGCCCCCGCGGGAAAAGCTCGCGGAAGATCACCCTCTCGCTGAACCCCTGGGCCAGCCGGAAACCGATCCGGCGCGACAGCTTGTCCAGCGCGGTCTCCATCTTCTGCTTGTTGACCATCGCCTGCGCACCGAGCCGGTTGCGCACCACCAGCCAGTCAAGCGCGGGCAGACCCGCCGCCGCCCGCAGCTGCCGCGCCGACCAGACCATCTCGGCATAGACCGACGGCCCGAGGATCGTTTCTCCGTCGACATCGACCTTCGCCAGCATGTCGAAGTCCACGAAACTGTCGTTCAGCGGCGTCACCAGCGTATTGGCCAGCGAATGCGCCACCTGGCTCAGCCGGGTATGCGACCCGGGGCAATCGATCACGATGAAATCCGTGACCGGTTCAAGCGCGGCCACCGCCTGCGCCAGCCGGAAGTCATCCGGGTTCCCGCCCTCCGGCAGGGCACCGGGGTCGACGGCCGGAAGCTCGGCAATGACGGGCGTCGGCAGGTCCAGCGACTCCCGTTCGGCAAAGCGCCGGCGGTTTTCCAGATACCGCCCGAGCGATCTTTGCCGCAGATCAAGATCCAGACAGCCCGTCCGGTATCCCATCCGGGCGAGCGCCGAGGCGATGTGCATCGCCACGGTCGACTTGCCCGCACCGCCCTTTTCGTTACCCACCACGATGATATGGACCACAACCCGCTCCCGCTGCCCGCGCGCCTGTCTTGCGGGAACTCGGTCAGCCGTGCAAGTCCCGCGGCGCTTGACATCTGCACCCCGGCCCCTCATGTGACCTCTGACCGATGCAGCCTGTCGCGTGAGCAGCGCGCCATCCCGGCGCCGGGCCTCGGTCCCACTGGTTCCCATCGTCACGCAAGGGGCCGCGCCATGACGCCTGCCGGGCATCCGGCCAGACAGGCGGTTCACGGGGCGCAAACCCTTTGCCTTGCCCGCGGCCATCCCGGCCGCCCGGGCCACATGAACCAGTTCGCCGCCATCGCGCGGCCCAGAAGGATACACCATGGATTTCACCACGCTGGGCCTCCAGCCCCGCCTCGTCACCGCCCTGCAGACGAAGGGCATCACCGACCCCACCCCGATCCAGACCCAGGCCATTCCCCATGCACTCGCCGGGCGCGACGTCATGGGCCTGGCCGAAACCGGCTCGGGCAAGACCGCGGCCTTCGGCCTGCCCATGCTCAACGTGCTGCTGGCCCAGGGGCGCAAGCTGCAACCCCGCGCGACGCGTGCCCTCGTGCTCGCCCCGACCCGCGAACTCGCCCGGCAGATCGCCGACAGCCTGACCGCCTTCACCGGCGGCTCCTTTCTCAGGATCGTGCTCATCACCGGCGGGGCCGGCATTACCGGCCAGATCATGAAGCTCGAAAAGGGCGCCGCCATCACCGTCTCCACCCCCGGCCGGCTGATCGCCCTGATAGACCGCCTCGCCATAAGCCTGGCCGAGACGGAATTCCTCGTCCTGGACGAGGCCGACCAGATGCTTTATCTCGGCTTCCTCCCCGCGCTGCGCCGCATCGCGACGCTGCTGCCCAAGGCGCGCCAGACCATGCTCTTTTCCGCCACCATGCCCAAACAGATGGAGGAGATCGCCGCCGCCTTTCTCACCGATCCGGTGCGCGTGCAGGTCAACCCCCCCGGCAAGGCCGTGGACCGGATCGACCAGTCCATCCACTTCGTCGCCCGCACCGCCAAGACCGAGCTTCTGATCGAACTGCTCGACGCCCATCGCGACGGCCTCGCGCTCGTCTTCGCCCGCACCAAGCACGGGGCCGACAAGCTTGCCCGGCAGCTTGAACAGGCCGGCTTCGCTACCGCCGCGATCCACGGCAACCGCAGCCAGGGCCAGCGCGACCGGGCGCTGTCGGATTTCCGCGACGGCCGCATCCGCGTGCTCGTGGCGACCGACGTCGCCGCCCGCGGGATCGACATCCTCGGCGTCACGCATGTCTACAACTACGACCTGCCGAACGTGCCCGAGAATTACGTCCACCGCATCGGCCGCACCGCGCGGGCGGGCGCGACCGGCATCGCCGTGGCACTGTGTTCGCCCGACGAGATGGGCGAACTCAAGGACATCCAGAAGGCGATGAAGGCCACGATCCCCATCGCCTCCGGCGCCCCGTGGGAGCCCATGCCGGGCGCCAGGCCCGACCCGCGCCCCCGCCCCCAGCCCGGCCGCCGCCCCCAGGGTGGAGCCGCCAAACCCGGCGCCGCCGGCACCCCCGCCAATACCGCCGCCAAACCCTCAGGCCAACGCCGCCGCCCCCGCCGCCCCCGCG
>JBEIDZ010000091.1:0-8839 GCA_040383215.1 Paracoccaceae bacterium
ACCGTCGACGGCGGCACCGCCAAGACCTATCCCTTCACCTTCTGCAACGCCGGCGGCTGCGTCTCCCGCGCCGGCTTGTCGCGCTCAGCACTTCCCCACAGCCAGCCCTGAGCGCCAGCACCGCATTCATCCCGCCAAAGGCAAAGGCGTTCGACAGCACCGCCCCGACCTTTGCCTGCCGCGCCGCGTTCTTGACCTCCTTGCCATGACCGGCGAGCTGGCCAAAGCCGGCGTCACCGGCCCGAAGGTGTGCACCATCCTCGCCGCCATCCGCCGGATGTGAGCGCCTCTGTCCTGCGCAACCGCAATCCCCGCCCTGTCTGAACGAAAGCGGCAGGATCGTTCTGTTCGCTGCGCCGAAAAACACCGCCGCCGGGCAAGAATTCGGCAGTTTCGCGGTCTGGTCCGCCCGGTACCTACAGCCTGCGCAGCCGCAGTTGCCCTATAGGTATGAAAATCCTTGTCGCTTGGCCATATTCAGGCAAACGTCACGGCAGACGGCACGCCACTTGGGGAATGTCGCTTTCCACTTGCGCAGAGGAACAGCTATGAAGACTTTCTTGAAGGCAGTCCTTTTGTCATCTCTGACGGCAGCACTTGTCTGCCCTCTCGGTGCTCTGGCACAGACCCAGGAACCGCCTCCCGGGGTCAATGCCTTGCAGGCCATGATGCTCTATCGCAGCTTTGTCCAGGATGACGACGCCTGCCAGGTGGATGTGGTATCCGGCCAACCGATGATCGTGGGCCCTAATGCAGGTTCCGCGGCGGCAGCCTGCCCGGATGCATTTGCCTGGATACAATTGGCCGAGGCCATCAGCCAGGAATGGTGGAACTGGGGGATTGACCAGACCATCTGGCCAAGCAAACCATTGCCGCTTTGCAGTGCCACGGTCACCACCGATTGCTGCGATCCCAATGCAGAAATCGATCCATCGGGCACGCCCAATGCCAGTTGCCCCTATTTCCGGGCCGATTATTCCGTGCCCAGCCCCTTGCCCGCCATTCCGAACGGGACGCCCAATGGATCGGCCATCAATCACCGCGGCATGATGACCGACGACATCATTGATCCCGCGCGGCTGCTCCGCGATCTGGAGCTGGAACTGGTGTTCCGCAACAAGCCCATGATAGATTACATCTACCGCAATGATCTCTACACGCGCGAAGGTTTCGGGGCCCGCAACCGGGCACAACACGCCGCGATGAGCGGTGGCGACAGTGCAGGCGCCCATGCGTTAGAGGTCCGGTTTCCAATTGATGCTGTCATGGTGAAGGCGGATTTCCTGCACCAGGACATCATGTTGGACCAGGAGTTGATCACAGCCACGACACCGGGCGGCGGTGCGATCGACCCACCGAACAACCCGGATTATCCCTATCTGACCGTCTATCTTGACGGGAATGGCGCCCCGGGCAACGTGCCGGGTTATTACTATTTGATCGCGATGACGAATGCCTCAAAGGATCTGCCGAACTGGCATTGGTACGCGGTCGAACACGTCGCCAACCAGGGGCGCTGCGATTACATCGGCTGCAATGACAGCTTCGGTTATCAGGCCAATGGCGCGGCCCAGCCGGGCGCGAACTTCGGATCCAGCTTCATTCCGCCGATGTTCCAGCTGAATGATGACAAGACGACCAACGATGATCCGCTGTTCGTGACGGGGCAGGTCTATGACCCGGCAGCGACGGGAGAGCAGCCCACCCAATCCCTGTTGGCCATGTTCGCGGCGCTAGGGATTGCGGCTGCCCCGGTTGATCCGGACCCCCGATCGATTTCGATAGATGACCCCGCCTGGATGAATTATCGCCTGAAAGGCACCCAGACGAGTTTCGTGACATCGGGCGGCGTGCCGACGGGCATGGGGGCATCCGTCACCGAAGGCGGCTTTGTCAACAGCGCCTCCTGCATGACCTGCCATGCTCAGGCATCTGTCGACGCCAATGGCAGCTCTGGCATGCAGGGCGTCGGTGCCTCATGGCGCCCCGATGTGCTGGGCTATGGCGAGGTCGAGATGGGCGCGCCCCTGATGGCCTGGTTCTATGAGAATGGCGGGCCTTCGATCTCGGCCACCCAGATCGACTTTGTCTGGGGCATTCTGAATGCCCAATGCGTGACCCCGGGGCAAGGCAACAATTGTGCGAGCTACCCGGATGCACCGACGATCATCCAACCCTAAAGCGCGCAGCGCCTGATTGGCGGCCCGGTCTGATTTCCATCGCACGCGCGGGAAAGCGGACCGGGCCCTTCTTCTTGGCGCACTCGCGGGTCCACCGCGTTTCAGCGTCAGAAGCAGCACCGGCAAAAGGTCAGGCCGGACGATGCCGATTGACGGCGGTGCATGGCCCGCCAACCCGGTCTCGAGTCTGCTTTCACGAGTCGGAGAGAGACGCATACTTGCCAGCCCTTTCGCATAATTATCAACAAATGGAATATCGTCACAGAGACCTGCCAACGCATGAGCAGGCGCGAGGTACCGCGACACTGACGGACGATATCTTGCCGGTATCGCGCCATCACCTTGTCCATCCGGCCAGACGCCCGCGCCGCTCCTCACGCCCCCCTTGCACCCGCAGGGCCAGGGGCCCCGGCCCCACACTCAGACTGCACGCAACGCCAGCACCGCATTCATCCCGCCAAAGGCAAAGGCGTTCGACAGCACCGCCCCAACCTTGGCCTCGCGCGCCACGTTCGGCACCACGTCCAGCGCGCATTCCGGGTCCGGCTCCTCATAGCCGATCGTCGGCGCAATCACGCCCTCGCGCAGCGCCATGATGCAGGCCAGAAGCTCGACCGCCCCCGTCCCCCCGATCAGATGCCCGTGCATCGACTTGGTGGACGAAATCATCAGCCTGTCGGCATGCGCGCCAAAGGCATGCGCGACAGCGGCACATTCGGTCTTGTCGTTCGCGGCCGTTCCGGTGCCGTGGGCGTTGATATAGCCCACATCCTCCGGGTTCAGCCCGGCATCAGCCATCGCGCCGCGAATTGCCCGCTCCGCCCCCTGGGCCGAAGGCATCACGATATCGGCCGCATCGGACGACATCGCAAAGCCCGCCACCTCCGCCAGGATGTCGGCACCGCGCGCGCGTGCATGCTCCATCTCCTCGAAGACAAAGACCGCGGCCCCCTCGCCCTGCACCATCCCGTTGCGGTTGGCGCTGAAGGGCCGGCAGGCATCGCGCGACATCACCCTCAGCCCTTCCCAGGCCTTGATCCCGCCAAAGCACAGCATCGCCTCCGATCCGCCCGTCAGCATCACCCGCGCCATCCCGCTGCGGATCATCTGGAACGCGAGCCCCATCGCGTGGTTGGAACTCGCACAGGCCGTGGCGACCGTGAAAGACGGTCCGCGCAGATTGTATTCGATGCTCACATGGCTGGCCGCGGCATTGTTCATGAGCTTGGGGATGATGAAGGGATGCACCCGGTTCTTTCCCTCCTCATAGACCGCGCGGTAATTCTCGTCCTGGGTGTTGAGCCCCCCGCCCGAAGTCCCCAGAACCACACCGGCGCGCAACGCGAGGTCATCCTCGAAACTCAGACCCGCCTGCCCAACCGCCTCGCGGGCGGCCAGCAGCGTGAACTGCGTAAAGCGGTCATACAGCGCCACCTGCTGCCTGTTGAAATGGTCCTCTTCGTTGTAACCCCTCACCTGGCCGCCGATCTGCACCGCCAGCCGCTCGATATCGCGCAGCTCCAGCGGTCCGATCCCGCATTGCCCCTGCCGCATCGCCTCCAGGGTGGCAGCGACACTTCCGCCAAGCGGATTGATCGTTCCCGCGCCGGTGATGACGACCCTGTTCATCCGTCCCTTTCCGCGGCGCCCGGCTCAGCCCCGGCCCGTGTCCCTCTCGCGGACCAGCGTTTCAACCGCCGCCACGATGGCCGCGACCGATGAAATGTCGAACCCGCCCGCCCCCGGCTCATTGGCATTGAACGGAACCGAAACATCAAAGGCCTCCTCGATGGCAAAGATACTCTCCACCAAACCCAGCGAATCGATCCCCAGATCCTGAAGCGTATGCTCCATCCGCACGTCGGAAGGGTCGATCAGCGCCTGCTCCGCAATGATCGCGACAACCCTGTCCTGCACATCCATTGCGCCCGTCCTTCCCTGCCGCCCGTCAGGGTGTGATCTAGTCGCTCGTCGTCCGTTTTGAAACTGCCTTGTCGCCTGCGGTGATGTCGCGGATGATCCGAGGGAGCCGCCGCAGCGCCTTGTAGCTTTCCACCTGCTGACCGATCGGCATCGCCGGCATCGCCATCATCACCCGCCCCGCCGGCACATTCGCCATGATGTTGCAGGCCCCGCCGATCACCGCATCCGCCCCGATGGTCAGGTTGTCTCCCACCCCCGCCTTGCCGCCCAGAACGGTCCGGTCCCCGATCCTGACCGACCCGGCTATCCCCGACTGCCCGGCAATCAGGCAATCCTTGCCGATCACGCAATTGTGGCCGATGTGGACCAGGTTATCGATCTTTGTCCCCTGTCCGACAACCGTCGGCCTGATCGTCCCGGCATCGATCGCGGTCAGCGCCCCGATCTCGACATTCTCGCCGATCACGACACTGCCCAGCGAATGGATGCGATGCCAGGTCGCATCTGTCCCGGCCTCCGGAACGATCCCCTCGCCCAGTTCCCGCCGCGCCGTCTCCACGTGGCTTGGTCGCTCGGTCACAAAGGAAAACCCGTCAGCGCCGATGACGGCATTGGGATGCACCAGGGTTCCGGCACCGATCCGAACCCGCCGGCCGATCCTCACTCCGGCCAGCAGCGTGACCCCCGCCCCGATCACCGCCCCCGCCGCCACGCTCACATGCTCGGCGATGCGGACACCCTCGCCGATCTCGGCCTGCGCACCGATCACGGCGCATGGCCCGACCGATACCCCTCCGCCCATCCGGGCCGACGGTTCGACAACCGCCGACGCATGCACGCCCGCAGGCCAGACCTGCCCCACGTCCAGATACGCGCTCAGCCGCGCCATGGCGAGCCGCCCCCGCGGGACAAGGATCGCGCCCCGCAACCCCAGGTCGCGCCAGTCCGCCCCCGGCCAGACCACCGCCGCCAGCGCCCTTCCCTCGCGCAGCGCGGCGCCATAAGCCGGCGTCATCGCAAGGGCCAGCTCGTCGGGTCCCGCCGCCGCAGGCTCGGCCGCACCGGTCACGGTCAGGGTCACATCCCCGACCGCCTCGGCCCCGATCGCCGCCGCGATTTCCGCGATGGAATAGCGCATCTCATCTCCCCGACAGGCCGGGGCAGGACTAGCGCCGCTCTCGGCCGAGCGCCACCCCCTCCGCCTCGAGCGCGCGCCAGATCTCCGCGTCCCGGCCATAGACATCGTGGCGGAACTGCAGGCCGCCCGTGACCCCGGTCCAGGCGGTGCGATAGTCCAGATGCACCGGCACCTTCGTCTCAAGGTTCACCCGCGTCTCCGCCCCCGTCTTCAGCCGCTCCTCAAAGAACTCGGCCGGGTCCGGCGTCTGCCGCGCCAGCAGCACCTCGGCGAAGTCCACCGGATCGCGCAGCCGGATGCAGCCATGGCTGAACGCCCTGACATCCTTCTCGAACAGGTCCTTGGCCGGCGTGTCGTGCAGATAGATGTCATAGGGATTGGGAAACATGAACTTCACGACGCCCAGCGCATTGGACTGCGACGGAGGCTGATGCATCGCAAAGGGAAAGTTGCGGGCAGTGTAGGCATCGAAATTCACCGCACTGCGGCTCAGCACCCGGCCCGCCCTGTCGGTGATCTTCAGATGCCCGGCCGCATTGGGGTTGCGCTGCAGCATCGGCAGGTATTCCCGCGCGATGATCGTCCGCGGCACATACCAGCTCGGATTGATGACCATGAACTCCATGTCGTCCGAAAACTCGGGGCTCTGGCGCTCCTCGGCAACGGCCCCGATGACCGCCCTGGTCCGGAAGGTCACCCGGTCGTCGTCCACGATACAGGCGGTAAAGTCGCACAGATTGACCCAGACATGCCGGTCGCCGCGCGGCCCGCTGTTCCAGCGTTCCCGCTCCATCGCAACGACGACAGACCGCAGCCGCGCCTCGATGCCGACATTGATCTCCGCCAGCACCGCCTCGCCGGCAACCCCGTCGGGGGCCAGCCCGTGCGCGGCCTGGAACCGCTCGACCGCAGCCACCATCGCGCGGTCATAGAACCGCGTCGCCGTCGGCGAAAGCCAGCCCATCGCGATCAGCCGGTTGCGCAGGGACACGACCCCCGCCCCCTCCATCCCCGGCGCCAGATTCCCGGCCTCGACCTCCGGCCCCCAGCCGCCCGCCGCCCGGATCGCCTCAAGCCGCAGCCGCTCGCGCACCAGCCGCGCGTATTCCGGCGACCGCGGCGCAAGGCCGCGCAGAAAGCCCACCGGCTCGGACGCGGCAAACCCGCGCAGCAGCGCAAGCGCGTCATGCGCGGGCCGGTCGCGGAAGATGTGCCTGTTGACCTCGCGCGGCACCAGCATCCCGCTCTTGAGGTCTCGGGCCAGGCGCAGGAAACGCCGCAACAGGTCGACCTCGGCCTGCCCCTGTTCGAACGGGGTCAGGGCATCGCCCAGGATAGCGATGACCTGCCCGGGATCGTGCCGGGCCGCCGGCAGCGCATGGGCCGGAGCCTCGGCCAGCGCCGCCAGAAACGCATTGCGCCGCAGCACGCCCGTCTCGGCCCCGCCCCCCCAGATCCCCTCGAACCCCCGCCCGCGATAGAACTCGGCCAGCGCCTCGTCCTGCGCCGCCGCTTCGGCCACGCCCTGCCGGAAACCGGTCACTGCCGTCACGGCACCTGCCCCGCCCGCCGGCAGCGCCGCGGCCAGCGCCCCGCCCGCAATCGCCGAAATCACCTCCCTGCGCGAAAGCCGGTCGATCCCGCTCATGGCGTTTCAGTCCTCCTCCCGGTCATCACCCCATCCGGATGACTACCCTCTCGCGCGCAGCCGTCCATGCCCGAACCTCGCCCGGCACGGCCGCGCCACCGCTTTCCCCCGGCCACCCTTGCAGATGCGCCACAGTCCGCCGACTTTCGTCATCTTGCGCAAAATTTTGCCGATTATGTGTCGCTTAACCATCCTCGCACTAAAGGGGGCTTGGTCGGCGAATCGACTTGTGGCAACCATCCAGTGCAGCCGGGATCAGGCACAGACGGACCGGAACAATCCGGCCACTCGGACAGGCGAACAGAACGGGCGCGGGGCAGATGACAGACACGACAAACGTAACGGTATCGCGGCGAAGTCTTCTGGCGGTTTTTGCGGCGACCGCCATAACAGCCGCCCCGACCGCCGGCGGGGCCTTCTTCAACCGCGGCGCCGGTGACATCCGCAGGATCAGGATGTATTCCGGCCGGACGGGCGAACGTCTTGACACGATCTACTGGATCGAAGGCAAATACATCGACGAAGCCCTGCGCGAGATCAGCCTCTTTATGCGCGACTGGCGCAACGGCAAGGCGGTCGAAATCGACAGCCGCACCGTCGACATCATGACCGCGGCGCATCGCCTGCTCGACACCTCCGAACCCTACATGCTGCTCTCGGGCTACCGCTCACCCGAAACCAACGCGATGCTGCGCTCTTCCTCCTCGGGCGTCGCGCGCAATTCGCTGCACATGCGCGGCCAGGCCGCAGACCTGCGGATGTCCGGACGCTCGGTCCGCCAGGTCGCGGCTGCAGCCGCGGCCTGCCAGGCGGGTGGCGTCGGACGCTACTCAGGCTCGAATTTCACCCACATGGATTGCGGCGACGTCCGCCACTGGGGCGGCTGAGCGTCGTCACGCGCACCGCTCCCCGCCAGGGGGCATCGGCGCGGTTCAGGCAAGACCGGCGAGGTGCAGCCCGAACCCCGCCATCGCCCAAAGCGCGATCATCAGGGGCACGCCCATCTTCAGCCGGATCGCCGCGACAAGCGCGACGGCACAAAGCCCCGCCGCCACCGGATCGACCGACCCGAACACAGGCAGGAGCATCCTGACCGGCCCCGCCTCGACAGTGACGGTCTGCTGAAAGACGACATGGACGGCGAACCAGACCGACAGGTTCAGGATCACCCCCACCACGGCCGCCGTCACCGCGGCCAGAGCCGCCGAGAGCACCCTGTTGCCCCGCAGCCGCTCCATCCAGGGCGCGCCAAGGAAAATCCAGGCAAAACAGGGCGCAAAGGTCACCCAGGTCGCCAGCAGCCCGCCAAGCACGCCCGCAAACAGCGGGTCAAGCCCACCCGGATCGCGGAAGGCCGCAAGAAACCCCACGAATTGCAGCACCAGGATCAGCGGCCCCGGCGTCGTCTCGGCCAGCGCAAGCCCGTCCAGCATCTCGCCCGGGGACAGCCAGCCATAGGTCGCCACCGCCTCCTGCGCGACCCAGGCCAGCACCGCATAAGCCCCGCCGAGGGTCACCACCGCCATGGTTGAAAAAAAGGTGGCGATCCCCGCAAAGACCGACCCCGGCGCAAGGATCAGGATCGCCGCCACCGGCACGAGCCAGAGCGCCAGTGCCACCCCCCCGGCGACCAGCGCCCCCCGCCGCGCCGCCGGCCCGACCGCGTCCCCTTCGCCCAGCACCGTGTCGCGCCCGTCCTCTGCCGCCCCGCTGCCATGCAGGCCGGGCGCGAACCAGCCCCGCCCCGCCCGGGCCGACAGCCAGCCCGCAACCGCTGCCCCCAGTACGATCACCGGAAAGGGCACGGCCAGCGCAAAGATCGCGAGGAACGCCAGCCCCGCCGTCACTGAGGCGGCCCGGGTCTTCAGCGCGCGGCCCGCGATCCGGATCAGCGCCTGCAGCACGATGGCCAGCACCGCCGCCTTCATCCCGTAAAACAGCGCATTGACC
>JBEIDZ010000092.1:0-8828 GCA_040383215.1 Paracoccaceae bacterium
AAATGCGGCTGATGCCGTGATGGCGGAGCCCGGCACGACCGGGGCCGGCGAATCAGTCATTAATCCGCTGATTCAGCGAAGAATCACCTTTCGGTATCACGTCGGTATCACGTCGGTATCGCGTCGGTGCGAAAATCGATGTCCTGCGCAAAACCGGATCGTCACACCACCGCACGCCGCTGCGCGGGAGGTTGACAACGGATGAACAGAACAGGGCCACGACCGGGTAAGATCACGCCCGCCAGAAGCGGGGGAGCAGGAGGACGAGCAGGGTGAGCAGGCCGAGACGGCCGAGGATCATGGCGAGGACCATGATCCATTTCGCGGCTGCGGGGAAATCGATGAAGGTGCCGGTGGGCGCGACGAGCGGGCCGTAGCCGTAGCCGATGTTGCCGATCATCGTCCAGATGCCGAAGAGCGCCGAGACGGCGTCCACGCCGAGCAGGGCGAGCGCGACGGAGAGGACACCGATGAGGAAGATGTAGCCGGTGACGAAGAGGATGAGCCCGTCGATCACGTCGGCCGTCACGGGGCGGCCGTCATAGCGCAGGGCGGCGATGCGGCTGGGGTGGCGGATGCGGCCAAGCTGATGGACGAGCGCGGCAAGGCAGAGCTGCACGCGGAAGACGGTGAGCGCGCCCGAGCTTGACCCCGAGCAGCCGCCGATCAGCCCGGCGACGAAGGCGGTGGTCATGGCGAAGCCTTCCCAGCCTGCAAAGCTGCCCGAAAAGAAGCCGGTGCCGGTCATCACCGAGGCAAGGTTGAACCAGGTTTCGCGGAAGGCCTGTTCGAGGCCCATCTGCGAGGTCCGCACCTGCCAGATCGTGACCGCGCCGACCATGACGGCGAGCCAGAGGACGAAGGCGCGGGCCTGGGGGTCGCGCCGGAGCGGGCGGCTTTCGCCGCGCAGAAGCTGGACATAGCGGATATAGGGCATCGCGGCGAGCACCATGAAAAGCCCGCCGAGATATTCCGCCGCGCCGGGGTATTTGGCGAAGGAGGCATCGGCGGGCGAGAAGCCGCCGGTGGCGACAGTGGCCATGCCGTTGACCGTGGCGTCGAGCGGGGTCATGCCGATGGCGCGGTAGGTCAGGATCACGACGAGGGTGAGGCCGAGATAGACCTGCAGCAGGCTGCGGGCGATGTCGGCGGCGCGGGGCAGGATCTTGCCCATCGTGTCGAAGCCTTCGGTCCGGAAGAACTGCATGCCGCCGATGCGCAGGGCGGGCAGGAAGATCATCGCGACGAAGACGATCCCGAGCCCGCCGGTCCAGTTCAGCAGGCCGCGCCAGAGGTTGATCCCGGGGGGCAGCACGTCGAGCCCGACGATCACGGTCGCCCCGGTCGTGGTGATGCCCGAGACGGCTTCGAAGACAGCATCCGTCAGCGCCAGATGCGGAGGGCCGAGCATGAACGGCAGGGAGCCGAAGAGCGGCAGGACGACCCAGATCGCTACGGTGAGGAGGAAGGCCTGGCGCAGGTCGAGCCCGCCGCGGCCGGCATTGGCGGTGGCGATGACAAGAAGCGAGCCGGTCACGCCGGTCACGGCGGCGGAGCGCAGGAAGGCGCCTTCGCCATCGCGCCGGTCGATCAGGTCGACGAGGATCGGCAGGAGCATGAGCCCGGCCATGGCGAGCAGGAGCCAGCCCACGACATGGGCGATGGGCCGGAGATCGACGCGCCCCTGCGGGGTGTCCTGGTGGGGGACGTGGGGTCTCTCTGCTGCCTTTGGCACGGCGCGCCGGTCCTGGCCCCCGGGCGGGGCTGCCCTTTCGGCGCGAGGCTTACGCCCGCGGGGCGGGATTGTCCAACGGGAGAGCGGCGCGGGTCAGAAGTGGCGCAGGATGTCCTTCAGCCCTTCTTCCTGCACGAGGTCGGCGGCGGCGGCGGGGGTGACCCAGAGCCTTTCGCGGCGGTCACGTTCGGGGAAGTCGTCGACGGCCTTGCGCACCTCGACCGCATAGACCTTGTGCAGGCAGGGCAGGGCATCGCCGTCGGCGGTGATCTTGGTCGCCATGTAGCTGCCCACGGGGCGGCGGAGCGCGCGGGCCTTCTTGATCCCGCCTTCTTCCCATGCCTCGGTCAGGGCGGTGCGGACGGCGGTCTGGCCGCCGATGGGCCAGCCCTTGGGCAGGATCCAGCGCCCGTTCGAGGAGGTGACGAGCAGCACCTCGCGCCCGCCACCCGGCAGGGCGCGCCAGCAGAGTGCCGCAAGCTGCGTGAGGCTCGTGTCAGGCGATGTGGTGGGCACGGCCTTGCGGGCCGTGATCTGCTGGGGTGACATGGGTGCGCCTGCTCTGCGGAGTTCGTCCCGCTTGTAGGGAGTATAGGCGACCAGAGGCTTAAGATCAAATGTCCTGTGAAGCGGACCGGGGCAGGTCAGGGGTCCGCGCCCCCGGTGCTGGCCTTGGGGCGGGGATGGGGATATCCCCCCGGGCCATGGATGCCCTGCCTGTCGATGCTGTGCTGCCCGCGCTTCTCGAGGCGCTTGCCCGGGACGGGCAGGCGGTGCTGCAGGCCCCGCCGGGGGCCGGCAAGACGACGCGGGTGCCGCTGGCGATGCTGGCGGCGGGGGTCACGGAGGGGCGGATCGTGATGCTCGAGCCGCGGCGGCTGGCGGCGCGGGCGGCGGCGGTGCGGATGGCCGCCACGCTGGGCGAAAGCGTCGGGCAGAGGGTCGGCTACCGCATCCGCGGCGAGGCGAAGGTATCGGCCGCGACGCGGATCGAGGTGGTGACGGAGGGTATCCTGACGCGGATGATCCAGGCCGATCCCGAGCTTGCCGGGGTGGGCGCGCTGATCTTTGACGAGTTTCACGAGCGCTCGCTCCATGCCGATCTGGGGCTGGCGCTGGCGATCGAGGTGCGAGGGGCGCTGCGGCCGGACCTGATGGTGCTGCCGATGTCGGCGACGCTGGACGCGGGGCCGGTGGCGGCGCTGATGGGGGATGCGCCGGTGATCACGGCCCGCGGCCGGGCCTTTCCGGTGGAGACGGTCTGGCTGGACCGCCCGCTGCCGCGCGAGGCCCGGTTCGAGCCGGCGGTGGCCGATCTGGTGCTGCGGGCGGTGGCCGAGACGGATGGCGGGGTCCTGTGCTTTCTGCCCGGCGAGGGAGAGATCGCGCGGGTGGAGCGGCTTCTGGCGGGGCGGCTGCCCGAGGCGTGCGTGATCCGGCCGCTGTATGGCGCGATGGCCTGGGCGGCGCAGCAGGCGGCGCTGGAACCCGAGCCCGCGGGGCGGCGCAAGGTGGTGCTCGCGACCGCGATTGCGGAGACCTCGCTTACCCTGCCCGATATCCGGGCGGTGGTGGATGGCGGGCGGGCGCGGCGGGCGCGGCATGACCCGGGGTCGGGGATGTCGCGGCTGGTGACGGAACGGGTGACGCGGGCCGAGGCGGTGCAGCGCGCAGGGCGCGCAGGGCGGGTGGCGCCGGGGCGGTGCTACCGGCTCTGGGCGCGGGCCGAGGAGGGGGCGCTTTCGCCCTTTCCGCCGCCCGAGATCGCGGTGGCGGACCTCGCGGGGCTGGCGCTGGAACTGGCACTTTGGGGGGGTGATGCGCTGCCCTTCCTGACCCCGCCGCCCGCGCCCGCACTGGCCGAGGCGCGGGGGCTGCTTGCGCGGCTGGGTGCGCTGGACGCGGGCGGGCGGATCACGGCGCATGGGCGGCGGTTGGCGGGGATGGCGGTACATCCGCGGCTCGCGCATATGCTCGCGCTGGCCGGGGCGGGGGCGGCGCCGGTTGCGGCGCTGCTGTCGGAGCGTGACCCCTTGCGCGGGGCGGGGGCAGACCTTGCGCTGCGGATCGCAGCCCTGCGCGGTGACCGGGTGGTGGCGGGAGAGGCGGATCGTGCCGCGCTTGACCGGATCGGGGCCGAGGCAAAGCGGCTGGCGCGGGGCCTGCCTGCGGGCGCGGCGATGAGCCTGGGCGCGATGGCGGCCCTGGCCTATCCCGACCGGATCGGGCAGCGGCGGCCGGGGGGCGAGGGGCGCTTTGTCCTGTCGGGCGGCAAGGGGGCGGTGATCGCGGCCGAGGACCGGCTGGCGGCCGAGCCCTGGATCGTGGCGACCGATCTGGACGGGGATCAGCGCGAGGCGCGGGTGCGGCTGGGCGTGGCGATCACCGAGGCCGAGATCCGGGCGCTGTGTGCCGCCGACATCTTGCGCGCGGAGGTCTGCCGCTGGTCGCGCCGCGAGGGGCGGGTGGTGGCGCGGGTGCAGGAGCGGCTGGGGGCGCTGACGCTGTCGGACGCGGTCTGGACGGGGGCGGGCGAGGCGGCGGTCGCGCAGGCGATGTGCGAGGGCGTGCGCGAGATCGGGCTGACCTGGAGCCCGGCGGCGCTGCGGCTGCGGGCACGGGTGGAACTGGCGCGCACGGCGGGCGAGGACCTGCCCGGGATGACCGATGCGGCGCTGCTGGCGGGGCTCGGGGACTGGCTGCTGCCCTGGCTTTCGGGGGTCAGGACGGCCGAGGCCTGGCGGCGGTTCGACATGGCGCCCGCCTTGCAGGGCATGCTGGACCACGGGCAGATGCGGCGGCTTGACGCGGTCGCACCGGGGTTTCTCGAGACGCCGCTGGGGCGGCGGGTGCCGGTCGACTATGCCGGGGGAGAGCCCGCGGTCGAGGTGCGCCTGCAGGAGATGTTCGGGGTGACGCGGCACCCGATGGCGGGGGGGCGGCCAGTGAAGATCACGCTCCTGTCGCCCGGGGGGGCGCCGTTGCAGGTGACCTCCGATCTGCCGGGGTTCTGGGCCGCAAGCTATGCCGAGGTGCGGCGCGACATGCGCGGCCGCTACCCCCGCCACCCCTGGCCCGAGGACCCCAGGGCCGCCCAGCCCACCACACGGGCCAAGCCGCGGGGGACGTGACGAATGACCGGCCCCCGGAGGTTGAATATTTGACAGAGAAAGCCCGCTCTGATCATGTCTGCAGCATGGCCTACGGCTGTCGGACAGGGATCAAGGTCGACTGCAGGGATAAACGGTAAGGGAAGCCATGGAACTGAGCGCTTCTGGCAAGACCAATCGGTGTTACGGATGTGGGCCCTGGGGGCCTTTGGCAAACATGATCGAGGTCGATTTGCCGGACTTTGGAACAGCCATCCGGCGGATATCGATGACAATATATTGCAACGGCCATGCACCTGTCTTCCAGACATATCCGGAAGGTTTCGAGATCTGGAGGCCGGAGGGCATGATCGGTCCGACCTATTTCCCACCGCTCAACTATTCTCCCAAGGTTCGTTTTCTTCGGAAGAAGAGGGAACTTGAGATTTTATATCCCTCTGAGCATTTCTCGCCTGCGGATACGAATAACTTCCATTACCCAACCATGACGCGGGAGGTTCTGTCTATTGCCAAGGTGGAGATTCTTCAGGCCCTCGAATGGGGTCTTGGTCAGGCGGTCAAGAAGAAAGATGACTTTGACACAAATGCATTTTTGAAATGGATTGAGAACTGGAGAGGCCTCGAAGTCGATCTGCATCGTCCGCTTATTGATCTTGTTTTGGAGGCGCACGAAATCTGGATGAGGCGTCGGCAATCTGCCGATCCATGGCTATTGCTGGATATAGACTGGAGCAGGGTGCATCCCGATGCCCGTAAACTGCTCGACTCGCCTGACGACTGGTCGCAATCTAATGATTTTTCACCTCATGGAAGTGATACGGGCGCAGATATCTGGGCGGACTGGAGGAGTTATTCGCGTTTGACGCCTCAAGGTGTCGCGCTCAAGATGGGCTGGAACGCTGGAGACCCGGAACAGCTGGATGTGATGCGCCGAGATTGGCTTGAAATACATATGGCGCTGGCGTTTGGTCAGTTGAAGAAGAAGGGGATATGTTCACCTGACCTGGCTGAAGCAACACACAGATTACTTGAAGAAAGCCGAGAATACGATGATTTTATTTCACCGGATCATCTGGCGGACTGGGAGGCGAAGAGGTCAAGATACCAGCGAATACTTCAGGAATTCGTTTCATGGGATTCGACACAATAGAGGCGGAGAGCCAGTAACTGGTTCTCCGCCATCTGAAATACCGCCTGCGGCTGCTTTCGAGATTGCTCGCTCGGCCATCATCATGGTCGATGAACTTATCACTCCGGCATGAAGGCTGAGGCTCGCCGCTGTCGGTCTATGTCCGCCCCATGAAGTCGCCCTTGCCAAGTTCCACGCCGTTGTGGCGCAGGATGTTGTAGGCCGTCGTCATGTGGAAATAGAAGTTCGGCAGGGCATAGCCGTAGAGGTAATCCGTCGCGGGCAAGGACATCTCGTTCGGGCCGATCTTGAGGTGGATCGTCTTGTGTTCGGCGCCGAGGAAGGCGGTTTCGGGGACTTCACCGATGAAGTCGATCGTGCGGTCGATGCGGGCCTGAAGGTCGGCGAAGGTCTGGGCGTTGTCCTCGTGCCGGGGGTTCTCGGTGCCGGTGAGGCGGGCGGCCGCGCCTTTGGCGTGGTCGCAGGCGATCCCGACCTGGACCGAGAAGGGCAGCATGTCGGGATAGAGCCGGTCGGAGAAGAGCACGGCGGGGTTGATCTTGCGCGCGGCGCAATGGGCCTCGGCCTTGCCGATGATGGCGGAGAGGGCCTTGAGCGAGCGGATGAAGTAGGGAACGGGGGTCTGCATGGGTGCCTCCTTGGCTGCGGATACGGGATAGGCGGTCGGGGGGCGAGGCTCAAGGGCGACGCGCGGGGACGGGAGACTAGCGGCCGCCCTCGATCCGGCGGTGGCGCTGGGCGATGCCGAGCGGGCCATAGGGATAGTCGGGCATCTGCGGGGCGCTGACGTCGTTCAGGGCCCGGGTTTCCTCGGCCGAGAGCGTGAGCGCGGCGGAGCGCAGGTTGGCGGCAAGCTGGTCGGGCGTGCGGGCGCCGAGGATGACGGAGGTCACGCCCGGGCGTTCACGCAGCCAGGCCAGCGCGACCTCGGCCATGGAGACGCCGCGCGCGCCGGCGATGGCGGCCAGCGTGTCGATCACCGCCCAGGTCCGGTCCTGCGCGCTGCGGGTGGTCCAGCTTTCCATGCCGCGGTCGGGGTTTTCGCCAAGCCGCGTGGCGCCGGTCGGCCGTTCGCCGCAGCGGTACTTGCCCGAGAGCCAGCCGCCGCCGAGCGGGGACCAGGGCAGGAGGCCCATCCCTGCGTCACGGCAGGCGGGGACGATTTCGTGTTCGATGTCGCGGGCCAGCAGGTTGTATTGCGGCTGAAGGGTCACCGGCGCCGCCCAGCGCTGATGACGGGCGATCTGGACGGATTTGGCGATCTGCCAGCCGAGCCAGTTCGAGACGCCCCAGTAGGCGATCTTGCCCGCAGAGATGGCGTCGTCGAGAAACCGCATCGTCTCTTCGACCGGGGTGAGGGCATCCCAGGCGTGCATCTGGTAGAGGTCGATCCGGTCGATGGCGAGGCGGCGGAGCGAGGCGTCGAGCGCGCGGCCAAGGTGGCGGCGCGAGAGGCCGAGGTCGTTGGGGCCTGCGCCCATCGGGAAGCGCGCCTTGGTCGCGATGACCATCTGCGCAGCCAGCGCGGGGCGCGCGGCGAGCCAGCGGCCGGTGATCTCTTCGGACAGGCCGCGGGAATAGACATCGGCGGTGTCGAGGAAATTGCCCCCCGCTTCGGCATAGGTGTCCATCATGGCAAAGGCGGTGGCTTCGTCGGATTCGGCGCCGAAGGTCATGGTGCCGAGGCAGAGCGCGGTGACGACGGTGCCGCTGGGGCCGAGCGTGCGGTGGTGCATGGGGTTGTCCTTGGATTGGGGACGGCGCGCAGGGCGGTCAGACCATGCGGATCACGTCCTTGTCGATGGCGAGCATGTAGCCGCGGCGGGCGATGTTCTTGACCAGAAGCTCGCTCACCATCTGGTTGCCGAGCGTGTCACGCAGGCGCTTGATCCTCGTGGCGCCGGCGGCTTCGTCGCAGTCGGCGGGGCTGCGGCCGGAGATGACGGCCTCGATCTCGGCGCCGGAGAGGACCTCGTCATCCATCCGCGCCTCGGCCAGGACGGCGAGGGTTTCGATCGCGGCTTCGGTCAGCTTGAATTCGAAGTTGTTGAGATAGACCACATTCTGGGCCCGCGCGATGAGGAGGGAGGAGACCTCGATCCCGCGGCGTTCGATCTGGCCCATGCGGCGGTTGAGCGCGACGAGCATGACGAGAAAGGCCACGGCGGCGATCAGCATGGCGGTGGCGAAGACGAGGAGGACAAAGATCACCACGCGGTAGGAGGCGAGCGTGTCGGAAAACGCGGTGCCGGACTGGGCGAGGATTTCCAGAAGTGCAATCTCGGCGGGCGAGGTGAGATCGGCCTCGAGAAAGAGCCGCTCGACGCGGGCGTTGAATGCATTGGCATCGGGCAGGCTGAGGAGCAGGAGCGCCGCGGCAAGCGCGAGGATCGCGACGATGGCGGCGATGCCCCAGAGGACGATGCGGTTGCCGGTCTGGCGGACCTCAGTAGCGGAGAAAGAATTGTCCTGCACTCTCGCGCCTTTCCTCGAGTCCGGTTTCGTCGAATGTTCCAAGAACTTCAAGAAGTTCCCATCCGTCGGCGGCAAGGCGGGGGGCGAGTTCCGCGGCCGCGGCGGTGGGGGCGCATTCGCCTGTGATCTCGGCCACGCCATACTGGAGGCGCAGGGGGTCGTCCTTCTTGGCCTTGTAGTCGGCATAGCAGGCCGCGCTGGCGGTGCCGGCCAGGAGGGCGAGGAGGAGGGAGAGGATCAGTGGTTTCATCATGGCGCCATCTGGCCGGGACCTGTCGTGACGAGCAATAGCGCGAAGCGCGTCGGGGCCGCTAGCCGATAACGGCGGGGTGTTATTGCATGGTGGCGCGGGTGGGGG
>JBEIDZ010000093.1:0-8800 GCA_040383215.1 Paracoccaceae bacterium
CCGAGGCGACGCCGCCGCCCCCGCCCGAGGCGGAGGTCGCGCCCGAGGTGCAGGATCAGGTTTCGGACACGGCCGAGGCGGAGGCCGAGGTGGTGCAGCCAGAGCAGGAGGCGACCGCGCCCGAGGAGACGGCGACCGAGATCGTGACCGAGGCGGAGGAGCCGTCAGGGGCGCCCGAGGTCGCACTGCGGCCGCCGTCGCGGCCGAGCCGGCCGGTCGCCGCCGCGCCCGAGACAGAGACCGCGTCGGCGGATGTGGCCGACGATGTCGCCGCCGCCCTGGCGGATACGGCCGGCGCAGGGGCGGCTGCGGCGGCCGCCAATCCCGGGCCGCCGATGACGGGGGAAGAGCGAGACGCGTTTCGCCTCGCTGTGCAGGGCTGCTGGGTCGTGGACCCGGGCGCGCAGTCGGCTGGAGTGACGGTGACGGTGGTCTTCGAGCTTGATCGGCAGGGGCGGGTGATCGATGGGCCGGATCTCCTGACCTCGACCGGGGGGACGCCGGGGGCGGTGGATGCGGCGTTCCAGTCGGCACGTCGGGCGATCACGCGCTGCGGGCGCGAGGGGTTCGACCTGCCGGAAGAGAAGTTCGAACAATGGCGGCTGGTCGAGATGACCTTCGACCCGAGCGGGATGCGGTTGCGATGAGGCGGGGGGCAAATGTTGCGCGGATTTCACCCCCACGCATGGGTTTCATCCAACCAAATGAGCGGTGCGCGGGGGCGACGGTCGAGGCACGACATGCGGCGGGCATGTTGACGGGCGCGCGGAGTTGACGGGATAGGGCGAAAGACCGCCGGGGCGGGCCGTGGCGCCGCCGAAGAGACAGGAGACGGAAAGCCGATGCTGAAAGTGCTTGGGATGCTGACGGTGGCGCTGGGCCTGGGCCTCGCGGCGGGGCTGCCTGCGACGGCGCAGGGGCGTTTGGAGATCACCATCACCGACGGGGTGATCGAGCCCCTACCGATCGCGGTGCCGGCCTTTCAGGCCGAGACGGCGGGAGCAGAGCAGCTGGCGCTGCAGATCAGCCGGGTGGTGGTCGAGGACCTGGTGGGCAGCGGACTTTTCCGCGAGGTGCCGGCGGAGGCCTTCATCTCGCCGGTGACGGCGTTCACGGCGCCGGTCGCCTATGCCGACTGGCGGGCGATCAACGTGCAGGGGCTCGTGACGGGGGCGGTCTCGGTCGCGGGCGACCAGCTGGCGGTGAAATTCCGTCTTCACGACGTCGAGTCCGAGAAAGAGCAGGGTGACGGGTTGCAGTTCAACGGCACGACCGCCGACTGGCGGCGCATGGGGCACAAGGTGGCCGATGCCGTCTACAACCGGATCACCGGCGAGGGCGGGTATTTCGACAGCCGGGTGGTCTTCGTCGCCGAGAGCGGGCCGAAGGACAACCGGCTCAAGCGGCTTGCCATCATGGATTACGACGGGCAGAACGTGCAGTATCTGACCGAGAGCGGGCCGATCGTGCTGGCGCCGAGGTTTTCCCCGACCGGGGACCGGGTGCTTTATACGAGCTACGAGACGGGGTCGCCTTCGGTCTTCATGATCGACGTGGCGAGCGTGGGGCGGCGGCAGGTACAGACCGCGGGCGGCGAGATGGCCTTTTCGCCGCGGTTTTCGCGCGACGGGGCGCGGGCGATCTATTCGATCTCGAGCGGGGGCAATACCGATCTGTGGCTGACAGACCTTGCCAGCGGGGCGCATCAGCGGCTGACCGAAGCGCCCTCGATCGAGACCTCGCCCAGCCTGTCGCCGGACGGGAGCCAGATCGTGTTCGAGAGCGACCGGTCGGGGACCCAGCAGCTTTACATCATGTCGGCGGGAGGCGGCGAGCCGCAGCGGATTTCCTTCGGCGAGGGGCGCTATGGCAGCCCGGTCTGGAGCCCGCGGGGTGACCTCATCGCGTTCACCAAGCAGAATGCGGGGCGGTTCCATATCGGCGTGATGCGCACCGATGGGTCGGAGGAGCGGCTTCTGACCTCGTCCTTTCTGGACGAGAGCCCGACCTGGGCGCCGAACGGGCGGGTGATCATGTTCACCCGCGAGACGCAGGGGACCGATGGAGGGCCATCCCTATATTCGGTCGACATCTCGGGGCGCGTCCTGCGGCAGGTTCCGACCGGGGGCATGGCGTCGGATGCAAGCTGGGGGCCATTGCAGCCCTGAACGCATGATGCTTGGCCGATCGGGACAGAGCGTGATAAGAAGCTACCACAGGGCAGCAAGAACAAAAGGACGGGCAGATGAAAAAGATCGGGATTCTGGCGCTCATGATCGCGTTGGGAGGCCTTTCGGCCTGCACGCGGCCGGATCGCTTCGGTGGGGCTGACGGCGCGGGCAGCGGACCGGCCACTGGAACCGCCGGGCTGACAGGTTCGGCTCTGCCCGGGTCGGTGAGCGACCCGACAAGCCCGGCTTACTTCAGCCAGGTGGTAGGTGACCGCGTCCTGTTCCAGGTTGATCAGTCCACACTGACACCACAGGCAATGCAGACCCTGAACGGCCAGGCCCAGTGGTTGCTCTCCAATGCGTCCTACCTCGCCGTGATCGAGGGGCATGCCGACGAACAGGGCACACGCGAATACAACGTCGCCCTTGGCGCCCGGAGAGCCAACGCAGTGCGTGAATACCTGATTTCGCGCGGGGTGCCGGCCGACCGGCTGCGGACCATCTCTTACGGCAAGGAGCGACCGATCGCGACCTGTTCGGACGAAAGCTGCTATACGCAGAACCGCCGGGCGGTGACTGTCATCTCGGCCGGGTCGGTCTGAGGCTGATCATGCGCGCTCTGCTTTTGGCGCTCTGGCTGGGACTGCCTGCAGGCGCGGTGGCTCAGGACTCGACGACGTTGGCAGACATCCGCCAGCAATTGGCCATCCTCTATGTCGAGATTGACTCTCTGAGGGGAGAATTGTCGGCATCTGGTACGCTCAGTACCGGCTTTGCGGGCAATACGCCGCTTGACCGGCTGAACGCGATCGAGGCCGAACTTCAGCGCCTGACCTCGAAGACTGAGGAGCTGGAGTTCCGGATCAACCGGATCACCGTGGACGGGACGAATCGGATCGGAGACCTGGAATTCCGGCTTTGCGAAATAGAGCCGGGTTGCGACGTCGGCCTTCTTGGGGATACCCCCTCACTCGGCGGAGTGGACAGCGCCGCAGCCGTACCCGAGCCTGCGCCTGAGACTGATACCGGGCCATCGATGGCCGTAGGTGAACAGGCGGATTTCGACAGAGCGAAAGCGGCGCTCGACGCAGGCGACTGGCGCGGAGCCGCTGACCAGTTCGCGTTTTTCGTGCAGACCTATCCCGGCGGGGCACTGTCAAGCGAGGCGCTGTTTCACCGTGGTGTCGCGCTTGAGACGCTGGGCGAGGTGTCCGAGGCCGCGCGGGCGTTTCTGGACAGCTTTTCGGGCGAGCCGGAAGGGCCCGTGGCGGCTGATGCGCTGTTCCGCCTGGGGATGGCGCTTGCGGCTCTGGGGCAGATGCCCGATGCCTGCGTTACGCTGGGTGAAGTGCCAGCCCGATTCCCATCGGCG
Organism: Paracoccaceae bacterium; assembly: GCA_040383215.1. Taxonomy (GTDB): domain Bacteria; phylum Pseudomonadota; class Alphaproteobacteria; order Rhodobacterales; family Rhodobacteraceae; genus JBEIDZ01. Next base: position 3,544 of record JBEIDZ010000093.1, read on the forward strand.
GCGGTCGCCGGGCAGGCGCAGACGGCGCGGGCCGATCTGGGATGTTCCTGAGCGCAGAGGCGCGGCTTCAAGACGAAGCAGTCCGCATTTTTCAGGCGGCAGAGGCGGGACCCATCGGGTTGGCCGTGTCGGGGGGCAGCGATTCCATGGCGATGCTGTGGCTGATTGCGCCCTGGGCCATGGCGCAGAGGCGACCGGTCTCGGTGGCGACCGTGGACCACGGGCTGCGCAAGGAATCGGCAGAGGAAGCCGCATTCGTTGCACGAATTTGCGCCAGGATGGGGCTGCCGCACGACGTCCTGCACTGGCAAGGCTGGGATGGGCGCGGCAACCTCCAGGCTCGCGCGCGCAAAGCCCGTTATGGATTACTTTCTGCCTGGGCCCGCGCAGGCGGAATCACAACCTTGGCGCTCGGCCACACGATGGATGATCAGGCAGAAACAGTATTGCTGCGGCTCGCGCGCGGGTCCGGAGTGGACGGGCTTTCCGGTATGGAACCGGCGCGTGTACAGGAGGGGCTTCGCTGGGTGCGGCCGCTTCTCGGTCTGCGGCGCGAAGCACTGCGTGACTTTCTGCGGCAAGGCGGGCGGGATTGGCGCGAGGACCCATCAAACGCGAATGACCGATTTGAGAGGATCAAGGCAAGGCGGGCACTCGCGGCACTTTCACCGCTCGGCGTGGATACGGAAGGTCTGGTCCGGACAGCCGCACGCATGGCCATCGCCCGCAAGGCTCTAGAAGATCTGGCGCGGGAAACAGCGGCTGCGCTCGTGACAATCGTGGCAGGAGATGTGGTGTTCGCACGACCGGAACTCGACCAGGTGCCAGAGGAAACCCGGTTGCGCCTTCTGTCAGAAGCGATCCGCTGGGTTGGCAGGGCAGATTACCGTCCGAGGCTGGCAGCCCTGCAGGATGCCCTCGCCGGACTCGCGACAGAAAGGCAACGGACTCTGCAGGGGACTTTGCTGAGCCAGTCCGCGTCATCATTACGGGTCGGAAGGGAATTTGCCGCAGTGATGCATCACAAGGCGCCGGTCGGGGGTCTGTGGGACGGGCGCTGGCGCGTCGAAGGCCCGGAAGAAGGGACGAGCGCGCCACCCCTCGAAGTGCGCGCCCTGGGAGAAGCGGGGCTCAGGACCTGCACCGGCTGGCGTGCTGCCGGTCTGCCACGGACGACGCTGCTTGCCTCACCCGCGGTCTGGCGCGGAGAAAACCTCGTCGCGGCACCGCTGGCGCGGCCGGGTCAGGGGTGGACGGCGCGGATTGCCGCGGATTTCCGCCTGTCGGGTGATTGAGATTGAACCTGCGCCCGGGTTGACTATCTTCCCGATGTGACTCTGGTGGGGCCTGCGCCCCATCCTGCTTGTCCTTTAGGAGATCCTTCTTGGGAAACGTCCGCACAATCGCCTTCTGGGTCGTCTTGTTTCTGCTCATCCTGGCGTTGTTCAACGTCTTCAGCAGGAACCAGTCGACGATGACGTCAAACACCCGCAGCTATTCCGATTTCGTCGCTGCCGTGGATGCAGGGACTGTTTCCCAGGTCACTCTCGACGGTGAACAGATCCGTTTCCGTTCAACGGACGGGCAGGATTATGTGGCGATCATGCCTGCAGATGCGAGTGTCACCGATATGCTGATCACGCGTGACATTCCGGTCAAAGCCGTGATGCAGCAGGAATCGATGCTGACCGCATTCATTTTGTCCGTACTGCCGTTTCTGCTCCTGATCGGGGTCTGGGTCTATTTCATGAACCGGATGCAGGGCGGCGGGCGCGGCGGTGCGATGGGTTTCGGCAAGTCGCGGGCAAAACTGCTCACCGAAAAGCATGGGCGGGTCACGTTCGACGATGTGGCCGGCATCGATGAGGCCAAGGAAGAACTTGAGGAAATCGTCGAATTCCTGCGAAACCCGCAAAAATTCTCCCGTTTGGGCGGCAAGATACCCAAGGGCGCACTGCTTGTCGGCCCGCCGGGGACCGGCAAGACCTTGCTTGCACGTGCCATCGCTGGTGAAGCGGGGGTGCCGTTCTTCACCATATCGGGGTCGGATTTCGTGGAGATGTTCGTGGGCGTGGGCGCAAGTCGCGTGCGCGACATGTTCGAACAGGCCAAGAAGAACGCGCCCTGCATCGTCTTCATCGACGAGATCGACGCTGTGGGTCGGTCGCGGGGCGTCGGCATCGGCGGCGGTAACGATGAACGCGAACAGACGCTGAACCAGCTTCTCGTCGAAATGGACGGGTTCGAAGCCAATGAAGGTGTCATCATCGTTGCGGCAACAAACCGGAAGGATGTGCTTGACCCGGCACTTCTTCGGCCTGGACGTTTCGACAGGCAGATTCATGTACCAAACCCCGACATCAAAGGACGTGAGAAAATCCTGAACGTCCATGCCCGGAAGGTTCCGCTCGGGCCGGACGTCGATCTGCGCATCATTGCTCGGGGAACCCCGGGTTTTTCAGGCGCTGATCTTGCCAACCTCGTCAACGAAGCAGCGCTGCTGGCGGCGCGTGTTGGTCGGCGCTCTGTCACGATGGACGACTTCGAGAACGCCAAGGACAAGGTGATGATGGGCGCCGAGCGTCGCAGCATGGTTCTGACGCCCGACCAGAAAGAGAAGACAGCCTACCATGAAGCCGGCCATGCCATCGTGGGATTGAACCTGCCGAAGTGCGACCCAGTGTACAAGGCGACCATCATCCCCCGCGGCGGGGCCCTCGGGATGGTCGTGAGTCTGCCCGAAATGGACAGGCTCAACATGCACAAGGATCAGGCCAAGCAGCAAATCGCCATGACGATGGCCGGGAAGGCTGCCGAGGTCCTCAAGTATGGCGAGGAGCGGGTTTCGAGCGGTCCGACGGGCGACATCATGCAGGCGTCACAGTTGGCGCGGGCAATGGTCATGCGCTGGGGCATGTCCGATGCAGTGGGCAATATCGACTATGCCGAGGCGCATGAGGGATATCAGGGGAATGCCGGCGGCTTTTCGGTTTCTGCCGAAACCAAGCGCCTGATCGAATCCGAAGTGAAAAACCTGATTGACGAGGGTTATGAGACCGCCCGGCGCATCCTGACAGAGAAGGCGGATGATTTCGAGCGGCTGGCGAAAGGTCTGCTGGAGTACGAAACCCTTACGGGCGACGAAATCCGGAAAGTCATTGCAGGCAAGCCGATCGACAGCGACGAACCGCCAGCCCCACCGCCTTCAGGTGGGCTGACAAGCGTCATTACCATCCCCAAGACAAAGACCCGACGACCGAAAGGCGGGGATACGGGTCTGGAACCGGAACCTTCGGCCTGACACCCTGGCACCCTGGCACATGGCGTCGGATGCCTTGAAACAACGCCCGCAACTTATTGTGCAGGCGCAAGCAGTCTTGTGCGTTTATTGATCTGCCCCGACCTGTTGGTGATCCAGATCGCACCTGCCTGGGCCACGCTGCACTGCTGAATAAAGACGTTTGCTACGGGGGACCTTTCCATGCCCGCTCTTGTCAGGACAGAGATCGTGGGAAGGGTGGTCTGGCTGGGGCGCCAGCCGGTGCCTGTGAAGGACCTTGTCATCACCGCTGAGCCGGTGGCCGAAATGCGGCTGGGCTTTGCAGGGCCGGAGGGCGAGGTGCATGCCGGCGAGACACGACCCTCGTGCAGCCGGGTGCTGGCGCAACATCCGTGCGGCACGACGATCCGCAATGTCCGCCAGCTCTGCATCGTCAGCGCCGAGGAAATGGCGGCGGTGGCGGCCCAGCTCGGGATCGCGGATTTCGATCCGGCCTGGGTCGGCGCCTCGGTCGTGGTCGAGGGGATCCCGGATTTCACGCATGTGCCGCCCTCGTCGCGGTTGCAGGGGCCCGATGGCGTGACGCTGGTCGTGGACATGGAGAACCTGCCCTGCCAGGAGCCGGCGGTGACGATCGACCGCGCGCGGCCGGGCCAGGGGCGCGGCTTCAAGGCGGCCGCGCAGGGCCGGCGCGGGGTGACGGCCTGGGTCGAGCGCGAGGGCGTGCTGCGACCGGGCGACACTCTGGTTCTGCATGTGCCGGGCCAGCGCGGATGGCAGCCCGGGTGAGTGGCGAATCCGCGCAGCGTCATGTCGGTTTTCCGGTGCGCTTTGGTATGCCGGGGGGGTAGTCTCCGCGGCGAAGTGGCGCTGTGCGCCCGGCGGAGGAGTGACCCGTGACTGTCAAGACCGATATCGAGATTGCCCGTGCGGCGAAGAAACGTCCGATCCTCGAGATCGGGGCGAAGCTGGGGATCGGGGGCGAGAACCTGCTGCCCTATGGCCATGACAAGGCCAAGCTGTCGCAGGGTTTCATCGACGGGCTTGCCGGGCGGCCGGACGGAAAGCTGATCCTGGTGACCGCGATCAACCCCACGCCCGCGGGCGAGGGCAAGACGACGACGACGGTGGGCCTCGGCGACGGGCTGAACCGGATCGGCAAGCGGGCCGTGGTCTGTATCCGCGAAGCCTCGCTTGGCCCGAATTTCGGGATGAAGGGGGGGGGCTGCGGGCGGCGGATACGCGCAGGTCGTGCCGATGGAGGAGATGAACCTTCACTTCACCGGCGATTTTCACGCGATCACCAGCGCGCATAACCTGCTGTCGGCGATGATCGACAACCACATCTACTGGGGCAACGAGCTTCAGATCGACGAGCGGCGGATCGTCTGGCGACGGGTTATGGACATGAACGACCGCGCGCTGCGCGATATCGTCGTGTCCCTGGGCGGGGTGGCCAACGGGTTTCCGCGGCAGACGGGGTTCGACATCACGGTCGCCTCCGAGGTGATGGCGATCCTGTGCCTGGCGCGCAACCTCGAGGACCTGCAAGAGCGGCTGGGGGCGATCGTGGTGGCTTATCGGCGGGACAAGACGCCGATCCATGCGCGCGACCTCAAGGCCGACGGGGCGATGACGGTGCTCTTGAAGGATGCGATGCAGCCAAACCTGGTGCAAACGCTGGAGAACAACCCCGCCTTTGTGCATGGCGGGCCCTTTGCCAATATCGCGCATGGCTGCAATTCGGTAATCGCGACGACCACGGCGCTGAAGCTGGGAGAATATGTCGTCACCGAGGCGGGCTTTGGCGCGGACCTGGGGGCGGAGAAGTTCTTCGACATCAAGTGCCGCAAGGCGGGCTTGCGGCCGGCGGCGGCGGTGATCGTCGCTACGGTGCGGGCGATGAAGATGACCGGCGGCGTAGCCAAGGCCGACCTTGGCACCGAGACTGTCGCGGCGGTGCAGCGCGGCTGCCCC
>JBEIDZ010000094.1:0-8792 GCA_040383215.1 Paracoccaceae bacterium
CAGTGCGCGGGGCGAACTGGATCATCCAGCCAGAGGCCAGCAGGAGGTCGGCGGACTGCGCGCAAGCACCACCCTCGACGATGTAATGGGTGACCTTGTTGCCGGTCTCCGTGCCGCCCTTCCCGCCGTCTCCGGCCCCTGCCTTCGGCCCGTTCCCGGCCCCTGCGCCACCCGGTCCGGGGTCCGCGCCGCCGCCAGGACCGGCCCCTGCCTCGCCGAGGCCACGGGCGTTCGGGTCCTCGGACGTGCCGCCGCCGCCAGGACCGGTGCCGTTCGCGCCCGTCCCGGGTCCATCGCCGGCGGCCGCGTTGTTCAGCCCGTTGCCGGGTGCCTTCGGGTCACCGGGGGGGCCACCGCTTTCGCCGGGCGCCTGACCCCTGTTCGGGTCGGTGCCCTTGTCGCCGGCACCGCCGTCGCCCTTGTCCTTGCCCTCGTCTCCCGCCTTGGCGGGGTCCTGGCCGCCCTTCGTGCCAGGGGCCGCAGCACTGCCGGGGCCACCGTTGCCCTTCGCGGTTCCGGCTGTCTTGCGCGCCGTGATCACAAGTCCCCAGCCTTCCTCGGGGTCGTCCTCGGCCGGTGGCGGGGCCGAGGGGATCGCGTTGGGCAGGTCGCCGGGGTCCTCGGTCTTCGGCGTATCGGCAGCGCCGGCCTTGCCGGTCCTCAAGGTCACATCCTCGCCGCCTGCAAGCCGCGCATTCATGATGGCCGAAACCTTGCCCCAGGTCCCGAAGACGACCGTCCCGTCCGATGTCCGCGCCCAGAGGAAATTCTTCTGGTCCATCAGCCTCCTGTAGTGTTGCCTGTCGGCCGCAGAAAGCTTGTTCCAGGCCGCGGTGACATCGGGCGGCGGTCCGCCCGCCTGGGTAAAGACCTTGCCGCGCTCCTGCGCCGGCGCGGTCTGAAGACCCGAGGGATCGGCATGGGTCACAGGGTTGTTGTGCGCATAGTGATAAAGGTTCGGGCCGTCCGCGTCGCCGGCCGGGTCGGGCGAGATGAACCGACAGAGCCACGAGGCGTAGTAGCGCTGCCCGACATGATGCAGTCCCGTCGCCGCGTCGCGTTCCCGGGCGATGAAGCCGCGCGTCTTCATCGACACCTCGCGAACGTCGTCACCCGCAACAAAGGCCGTGGTGCCGAAAGGCAGGTATTCCTCGTAGCTGATGATCTCGGCTGCCTCGCTCAGCCGCAGCGTGGCCGAACCGAGGTGGTTCGACAGCGTATAGCGGATCTGCGCCACGGCAGGCGTGTCGGTCTCGCGCTGCGACGGGTCCAGCGTCCAGCGGTGGATTTCCGCAAGATCGGCATGGCCGTCCGTGATCCGGCAGACCCGCCGCTCGAGGATCAGCGTCGCGCCGCGCCACAGCCGCCTGATCTCGCTGCCGTCCAGACAGATCGTCTCGGCCGTCTCGACGATCCCGCCGGCCAGAAGCCGCGTGGTGCGCTTGAGCACGCGCTCTCCCCCGCCGCCGTAAAGGTAGATCTCCTCGTCGTCGGGCTGGCCCGCGGCGGACCGGTCAACGATGACCGCGCGCGCAAGCCGCTGGTCGTGGCGCCAGTCGAGCCGCGCGAGGTGATCGAGCCGGATCATCTCGCCCATCGGGCCGAAATCGCCCGCGGGGTCGGGATGCTGCAGGCTGTTGGCCCCCAGCGCGGGGCGCGCGCGGTTCGACGCGGCGTCGACCCAGAAATCGACCGTCCACTGGTTCGCCGCGCCCAGATACCGAAGCCGCGTGAGATTGCCGCCGGCGTCATAGCGGTAGGTCTGGGTATAGGCCTCGATCTGCGCACCCGAGGCGACCGGGACCGGCGAAGGCTGCGCGCTGCCTTGGGTCAGCGCGGCATGGGCGCGGCCGCGCGCCTCGGTCAGACGGTAGAAGGCGTCATAGCGGTAGCGTCGCTCTGCGCCCGGCCCGGCCTGCGCAGAGAAGAACGCAGAGCCCCCGCCCGCGCCATGGGCAAGGTCGTCGCAGACGGCAACGTTGCCCACCGGATCGTAGGTATAGCGCATATCCTGCAGAAGCGCCGGGCGCCCCGGCTGCTGTGGCCGCCGCGCCTCGGCGCGGATCAGGCGGCCATTGCGCGGATCAAAGCTCTGCGTGACCGCGACGCCATTGCCAAGCCGGACGAAATCGCGACCGCCGTCCAGGCCAAGCCGCGCGTCGGACAGAAGCGGTCGGCGCGTGACCTTCCCGTCCTCGGTCTCGACCTCGAGCTGCCTTAGCCCGCCGTCGCGGCCATAGGTCGCGTGGATGACCGACCCGTCGGGGCGGCGTTCCCGAACCGGCCGGCCGGCCGCGTCGCGGATCGCTCGGGTGACGAAGGTTTCGGCCGACAGCACCGGGGCGCCGGCCCAGTCGACCGGCTGGAGCGGATCGTCCAGCAGCCGCGACACGGTCTCGACCGCCTCGCCCGAGGGCAGCGCCAGGCGGACCTCCTTGCGGCCCGCCTCGTCCGACACGGCGACGGGCAGACCATAGAGGTTGGCGCGCCGGGTAGCCGGGTCGTTGGGGTCGTCGGCATAGGCGATGGTCTCGATCCGGCGGGTGGTGCCATTCTGGACCAGATCGACCGCGACCTCGCGGCCGAATTGGTCATGGTGGATCAGCCGCCGCGCGCCGTTCGCAAGCATCACTTCCACCGGCTGGTCGCGCCCGTCATGCAGCAGCGTCACCGTCCCGCTGTCGGCATGGTGCTCGACGACCTTGCGGCCAAGCATGTCGACAACATGGCGTGAACTCGCCAGTCCCCGCGGATCGCGGACTTCCAGCACCTCGCCCAGCGGGTCGAGCGTCGTGGCAATGCGCCGCATCTGGCCCGCGCCGTCCGAATCCTCGGTCAGGACAATCCGGCCCTCGGGGTCCAGATGCAGGGTGACGGGCGTCGCCGCATGGGATTGCGCCTGCTCCCAGGCGTGGCGTTCAGGATCGGAGGGCGCAAGAAGGCTGCGCCCGGCAGACCAGGCGCTTTCGTTGACGCAGTCATTTTCGTCGAATTCGCGGCGCGACCAGGCGTCGCGTTCGCGCCGGGTCAGCGTCCCGTCCGCGCGGCTCGTGCGGACCACGGTGCTTGCCGCATCAAAGAAGTGCCGCGTGGGCGTGCCCATCGTGCGGATCGCTGCATCGTCCTCATAGTGCGCGAGGCCCGAAAAGAACGGCTCGTGCTGGACCGCGATTTCCCCCTTGGCGTTGCGCTGCTGCCAACCCGACACGCGGTAGCGGGGCGAGGCGGGGGCAAGCTCGGGTGTCAGGTCGGGGCCAAGCTTGACCGATCCGCCGGCGGTGCGCGCGATGGCGGGACCGTCCTCGACACGGCTCCGGCTCTGCACGATGGCCCCCGCGCCGTCGAAATGCGCAAGGGCCACGGCAGCGGGCGAGGCGGCACCCGCGCCGCCAAAGCCGTCATGGGTCAGCGCGCCGGCCTTGACCGAAAGGGTCGAGACGGGCACGCCCTCCCGGACAAAGGCCCCCGCATCATACAGGAACAGCTCGGCCGCCCCGGCCAGGGCCGCTTCGGGATCGGCAAGGACCGCCGCAGGCGCGGGAATCGCGGCCGCCGGCCGGGGCAGCGGGTCAAAGCCCCAGGGCGCTTCCGGCGTGCCGGCCGCCCCACTGCCCAGTGTGCCGCCCCGCGCGGCCCGGACCGGAACACCGAAGGGCGAAAACTCGGTTTCCGTCCAGCCGCCGTTCGGCATCACCTGGCGCCGGACGGCGGCGGCCTGGTAATCGATCTCGGCCGTCTGGCGCGCGCCGAAGGCATCAGTCCTTTCCACCGTGAAAAGGCAGGACGGATCGGGCCGCATCTCGACCGTCGCCCCGCCCGCAAAATTCTGGCCGCGCGGCAGGAAGAACCGGTCACCGCCCCACCACAGCATCGTCTCGCCCCCGCGCCACCAGAGCGCACCCTCGCGCCAGTAGCCGACCTGCGGCAACCGCGCCGGGATGCCCGCGCCATACCGGGCAACGGCAAAGCTGTCCGAAAAGGCCGCAGCCTCGACATGGTGAAGCCGGGGCGGATGGGACAGGGGGGCCGCGCCGATGTCGCCCTGAGGCAGGGCCGCCGGGGCCAGCGCACCGGTGAATCCGGCATTCCAGTACACCCAGCGGCTGGCCGACAGCCGCTGCGCCCGCCCCGCGACGGCGGCCGCGTCATGTTCGACCGGCTGGGCCAGCGCCTGCGTCGCAAGGGTCAGCGCCTCGGCAAAGGTGAACCATCCCCGCGCCGGCGGGCTGACACCCGGGACGGCATATTCCTCCTGCCACAGGTCGAGGTTGAGCGACAGCCGGTCCGCCCTGTCCACATGGGCCTTGCCATGGCGCTTGAGCAGGACCGACATCCGCCCCTGCGCCGGATCGGCAAGCGGCCTGCCCGCCCGGCGCGGATAGGCGACGCTCGCGGCCAGCGTCATCGCGCCCCAGGGGTCGTGGGCGAGTGCGAAGGAATGGCTGATCCGCGGGTCGTCTGCCGGGCCCTGCAGGTCCACCGACACCGTTTCGCATTCCCGGATCGCCAGGATCGCGCGGGCAGCAAGCGGTTTGCCGTCGTCCAGGGGCGGCGTCGGCAACGCGGGCTGCACGACCTGCCCCTGGCAACCGGTCGCCTTGATCGCAAAGGGCTTGGGCTCGGGGCCCATCGGCCCGACAGCATAGGATTCGGCCCGCAGCACCCGGCCGCGCAGGGCCGCGGCAAGGTCGGCCGCCGTGTCGCCGTCGGCAAGACCGGCGGGGTCGGTCGTCAGGGCCGGCACCTCGGGCAGCCCGCCGTCCCCTCTCCAGTAGCCGTCGCGCGGTTCGGGGCCCAGACCTTGCGCAAAGAAGGTCCGCACCATCGCCGGCACGACCCCGGGAACACCACCCGCCTCGGCGGCATGGTCAGCCTCGGTCGTCTCGACCTCGCCAAAGCCGGCAAAGCTGCGCTGCCGCCCGTCATAGGCGCCGTGCCGGTAATGCAGCCGCAGTTCGCTCGCAAGGCCGGTCACCAGGTCTTCGGTCACGGTCCGGTCGACGACCGTCCGGTGCTGCGGCAGGGCAGCGCGCCAGGGGCGGGGGCCATTGCGGTCGGCAAGGTAATGGCGGATCGAATGCCCATAATGGACGCGGTCTCGGCGCCCCATCCCGTTCTCGACCCCGACCAGCGCGCCGGTCGGCACCGGACCGGACAGCGGCAGCACCTGAAACGGGGCGGGCCGGTCGGGCCGCGGGTCGCTCCAGACCAGGCTCGGCACCCCGTCACCCATGAGATCGAGGATTTCCACGATCCCGCCCTGATGGATGAAGGGCAGCCCGCCGATCACCCTCGCAGGCGCAAAGGCCCGCCCCGACAGGTTGCGATAGATGCGGATCTCGCCCTCGCCCAGAAACAGGATGTCCATCGCGCCCGTGCCGTGAAGATCGGCAAGAAGGACCCGGTCCAGGCTGAAACCCGCCGAGATTTCCAGCCGCGGCGCATTCGCCATGACAACCGGACGGCCGAAGCGGCCGTTGCCGAGGTTCGGCCAATAGGCAACAAGGCCGGGCCGCACGAGAACCTGGTCGTGCAGGCCGTCGCCGGTCATGTCGGCAAAGACGTAGTCGGTCGCGGGATCGGTGGCCAGCGGCGGCCCGCCCGCAGGGCCCTGGTCGGTCTCGGACGACAGGCGCGCGACCTGTGCGACCTCGCCGTAGCCCTTGCCGCCGCGCGCTTCGTAAAGACAAAGCCCGGCTTCGGTCCGGAAAGCGACATCGGCCCGCCCGCTCCCCGTGAGGTCAAGCCGGCCAAGGGCGGCCATGGCCTCGACCCGCGGGATCGCGGCAAAGCTTTCGGGCGCGCGCCATACGCCGCGGCCGGCATCAAAGGCGGTGCGGCCGGCGCCTTCGCCCAGATAGGCGACCGTGTCCATGTTGCCGTCGCCGTCGAAATCGCCGAGTGCAGCCTGGCTCAGCGCCATCGAGGGTCGCATCTCGACCGGCTCGGGCGGCGCAAAGCGGCCGCCGCCAAGGTTGCGGCGGTAATACCAGGCTTCGGCCCCGTCATACAGCAGGCCGGGCAGTCCTTCGCTGTAAAGGTCGACAAGCCGCGCGCTGGTCGTCGCGGTCCCCGCAGGCAGCGCAAGGTCGAGGGTCGCAGGCGCCGGCTGGAAGCTTTCGCCCAGCCGCGGCGGCTCGGTCACAAGCGTCACGGGTGGCAGCGTCTCGGTCCGCCGCACGCCACCCTCGGTCCGGTGCGCCGACAGCGTCAGCGCCGTCAGCCGGACGCCGCCCGGATCGGGGTCATAGGTCAGCGCCACGCTGCGGGTCAGCTGCGGCTTCGGGCCCAGCTCCGCAAAGGCATGGAAGACAAGGAAACGCCGGCACAGCCTCCAGGTGCCGATGGCAAAACCGGCGGAGCCGGTCATGAACGGGTCCGGCCGGACAGGCCAGTTGCCATCGGGCTCCAGTCCCGGATCTGCCCCGTCGTGGTCGCCGTAGTCAAGCCGGACCGCATAGGCAAAGCCCGGATCGGCGGGCGCGGCGCCCGCTTGCGGGACGGGAACCCGGTTCGCCCAGTCGATCCCGGCAAGATAGACCTGCGCACCGGGCACGCCAAAACCGTGGTCGGCAGCATCCACGCCGATCCCGCGCGCATCCTCGCGCCGGTACCTGTAGCGAAGCGCGTCGCCCGTGGCCGAAATCGTCCAGTCCGGCAGGAACTGGTAAATCCGCCGGGCATCGGCAGGATCGGCGATCCGGCTCGTGCCGTCATCGGCCCAGCCGAAAAGGGTCACCGTGTCGGTCGTATCGCGCATACGCCAGTGGACGCGGCCTGTCGTACGGTCGGTCCAGCGTTCATGGCGGATCAGCAGCTGGTCAAGATGCGGGCGGAACGGCTCGACCGAAAAGTTGCCCTCCTGCCGGACCACGGGACGGCCCTGCCCGTCGCGCACGGGCACCAGGGGGCCGCCTTGACTGCCAGACCAGATGTCGGTCCCGTCATGGCGGGGAAGTCCGCCGGTCCGGCCCATGATGCCGATGGCAGGCAGGCCGGCCAGGCCCCAGCCCATGCCGAAGACCCCGCGCGCCCGCGCACCCTGCCAGGCCAGCGCAAGCGATGGCGACATCCCGCCACGGCCTTCGGGCAGCGGGATCGCGACTTGCGCAGACAGGCTGCCCGTCGACCTGTCGACGGAAAGCTGATGTTGCAACTGCAGTTCTGTCGGTGACGTGATCGACATGGCCACCCGTTCTGCGCCTTGAAAGAGCGCACATTGATCAAGAGACTTCTTGCGATACCGCGAATCAGCTTTGGCGATACTAACGAACCGGGAACACAACCACGATCTGCCTCGGCCCTCGATCATACAAGGGAAATCCAGGCCAGGTCACGAAGTCGTAATGATCAAGCCCGAGCGGCTTCGTAAGCCCCCGGCAGTGCGACATCCCGCACGCTTCGGCGGGACGCGCGGCAACTAAGGACACGGCCAGATCGGGATTTGCCCGCATCTCCCCGACAGGGCGCCATGCCATCTCCCGCATGCGCCTGCCCTCTCGGCAACGGGACGGGCCAGGTCCGGTCCCTCCGCCATCGCCTCTCGGCCAACCCGGCCGGATCAGATGCGGCCAGGTCCCGCCCTTGCGGTCAGCCTGGCATCTCCGGGGTTTGCGGCTGGCCACGGTTCCACCGGACCGAAGACCAGAGCGCCACCCCGATCAGCGCCGCCCCGCCCAGCCCGGTGATGACCTCGGGAATATGGACAAGCGACTGGACATACATGATCACCGCAAGGATCAGGATCGCATAGAAGGCCCCGTGTTCAAGGAACCGGTACTGCGTCAGCGTCCCCCGCTCGACCAGCATGATGGTGAGCGAGCGGACATACATCGCCCCGATGCCCAGCCCGATCGCGATCACGAACAGGTTCTGGCTCAGCGCAAAGGCGCCGATCACCCCGTCGAAGCTGAAGCTCGCATCCAGCACCTCGAGATAGAGGAAAGCCCCGAGCCCCCCCTTCGCGGCGCCCGCTAGCGCCTCCTGGCTCCGGTCGAGCACACCGCCCAGCACCTCGACCAGCAGAAAGGTCAGAAGCCCCCAGATCGCGGCATGAAAGAAGGTATTCGCCGCAACAGGCCCAAGTTCGGGGTCGTCGCTGCCGGCGATCACGCGGGTGAATCCCAGGATGATCAGAAGCACCAGCGCGATCTCCACCCCCTTGATCGAGGAATAGCGCGCCGCCTGTTCCTCGACCCAGGCGACCCAGTGGATGTCCTTTTCGTGGTCAAAGAAGAAGCTCAGCGCCACCATCATCAGGAAGGTGCCGCCAAAGGCCGCGATCGGCAGATGCGCGTCATGCATGATGCGGCTGTATTCCTCGGGCTGGCTGGCGGCCATCACCACGGCAGTCCAGGGCCCCACATTGGCGGCGATCACCACGATCAGCAGCGGAAAGATGATCCGCATCCCGAAGACCGCGATCAGGATGCCCCAGGTCAGGAACCGGCGCTGCCATTCGGGCCGCATGTCCTTGAGCTTGTTGGCATTCACGATGGCATTGTCGAAGGACAGGCTGATTTCCAGCACCGCAAGCACGGCCACGATGATGAAGATGCTGACCGTGCCGCCGATCGTCCCGGTCGTCGTCCAGCCCAGCCAGATGCCAAGGCCAAGCCCGACCACGGTCGAGATCAGCGCCCAGCGCAGATAGCGCAGGATCGGGGTCTGGGCAGCACCACCGTCGGATGCAACCGGGGACGTGGCCATGGGAAACCTCCCGGCGGCGGGGAGCGTCAAGGTGCCGACATCACGGAAGCGCCGCCACTTCCGCCAGAGGGGCCCGGTCACCG
>JBEIDZ010000095.1:0-8691 GCA_040383215.1 Paracoccaceae bacterium
CCGACCTGCACGAGGTCGGGCCGTTCGGCGGCAAGCGATGCCGCCGTCTCGCCCGCCAGACCAGGTGCGCCGCCGGCGCGGGCCGAGGCCACCGCCGCGTAGGCGGTCGAGAGCCCCTGGAGGAAGGCGATGGCGCCTTCCTTGTTCTCGGCCGCCTTGTTCAGACCCAGACCCAGGCCGTGGATATGGGTGAAGCGTCCCTCGGGCCCGGCGGGGGGTGCGAAGGTGCCGGTCGCGGGCTGCGCGGCGGTGAGTTCGGCTGCGGCCGCGTTCCACTGCACCATCGCGGCGACCTGACCCGAGGAGAAGGCGGCATTCGCCTCGGCATATTCGTAGGAGGTCGAGTCGGGGGGCGTGGCGCTGGCGTCGTAAAGCATCTTGGCCATTTCGAGCGCGGTGCGGAAGGCGGGCGAATCGACCGTGATGGCGCCGGCTTCGTCCATCCAGTTCGCGCCATAGCTGCGCGGCCAGGAGTGGAAGACCATCATGTTGAAGAGCAGGTTCTTCATCTGGATGACGGTGCCATAGCGCGTCGGGCTGTCGGGATTGACCGACTGCGAGAAATAAAGCGCGTTGGCGGCGAAATCGGTCCAGGTCCAGTCGGCGGGTGCCTTGGGTTCGAGCCGTTCGCCGAGGTATTTTTCCGAGATGTCGCCATAGCGCGCCTTGGCCGCGTCATCGGCCATCAGCGCATCGATCAGGTCCTGCCGGAAGTAGAGGAAGTGCAGCGACAGGTCGGTCGGCACGCCGTACTGCGCCCCATCGAACTGCATGGTCGACAGCACGGTGTCGCCAAAGACGGCGCCGGCCTCGTCCGAGAGCGTGATCGGCTCCATGAAGGGGGCATAGCGGCCGATCGAATAGGTCGCGATCAGGTTGACGTCGAAGGCGGTGGAGCCGGCCGCGAGATCGACCTGGAGCTTGTCGAAGAAGCCGTCGCGCGAGGTGAAGAGAAGCTCGACCTTGTTCTCCTCGGTCACGTCGGGGCGGGCGTTGTAGATCTCGGCCACCGCGCGCAGGGCGGCCTCCTCGGGGCCGCCCGGCCAGCCGAGGACGGTCACCTCGGCAAGGGCGGGGCCGGCGAGCAGGGCGGCAAGGGCCGCCGAGCCGAGCAAGGATCGTGCAGTCATGTCAGGGTCTCCCTCTCTGTGGTTCGTTCTGTGGTGCGGGCCGCCGCGAGCGCGGCGATTCCGATGGCGCCCGCGTCGCCGCCAAGGGCGGCGCGGACAAGGCTGGGCCGCAGCGGCGGGGCAAGATCGCCCAGCGCCGCCTCGACGCGGTCCAGGTAGGTCGGCGCAAGGCCGATGCCGCCGCCGATGACGATGACGGGGGGGTCGAAGGCAAGCTGCAGGTTGCGGCAGAGCCGCGCCACGCGGGCGGCCGAGAGATCAAGGATGGCGGCGGCCCAGCCTTCGCCCGCGGCGGCTGCGGCAAAGACGGCGCGCGCATCGCCGCCCGCGCCGGTCGCATCGGCCTCGGCCGCGATCCAGAGGCCGGCAGCGGTATCCTCGAACCGCGGGCCTTCGGCGGCCAGCGGGCCGAACTGGCCGAAGCTGCCGGCCAGGCCCGCGCGCCCTTGGAGCAGCCGTCCGCCGGTGACGACGCCGCCGCCGACCCCGGTCGAGACGGTGAGGAAGACGAGATCGCCCCCGCGGCCGGCGCCGGCGACATGTTCGCCCCAGGCGGCGGCCTGGGCATCGTTGGCGAGCGCTGCCTCCTGCCCCATCACCGCGCGGATGCGCGCGGCCAGCGGAAAGCCCTGCGGGATGGCCAGCGTGGCGGGGTTCAGCGCGCTCCAGACCCCGCCCTGGACGAGACCGGTGACGGTGACGCCGATCGCGCCGTAGCGGCCGGCCCAGGGCGCGGCGAGCCGGGCCATGGCAGCAAGCCAGGCTTCGGGGCCGGCGGCGCGGTCGGTCGCGGTTTCGGCCCGGGCGATGACCTTGTGGCCGGCGACCAGCGCGGCAAGCGTCTTGCTGCCGCCAAGGTCGAAGGCGAGGACGGGCGCGGCCGTCATGCGCCCACCGCCCGGCCGGCGCCGGGGCGCGCGGCCTCCATCGCGGCGACGAACCACGAGGTGACATGTTCGGGCCGCGTGATGGCCGAGCCTGCGACGACCGCATCCGCCCCGGCAGCCAGCGCGGCGGCGGCATCGGCGGGCACCTGGTAGCGCCCTTCGGCGATGACGAAGCGGCCAAGCCGGGCGAGGTCGCGCAGAAGGTCGAGATCGGGGCGGGCGGGGACCGGACCGCCGGTATAGCCCGACATGGTGCTGCCGAGGATGTCGCAGCCCATCGCGGCGGCGGCGCGGCCATCGGCGGCTGTGGCGCAATCGGCCATGGCCAAAGCGCCGCCCTGGCGGATGCGCGCGGCGAGCGCGGCGCGCGGCACCGGGCGGGGGCGGTCGGTCGCGTCGAAGGCGACGATGTCGGCCCCTGCGGCGATCAGCGCATCGACATGGTCGAGGAGGGGCGTGATGCGCACCGGGCTGTCGGGCAGGTCGATCTTGACGAGCCCGATGACCGGGACGGAGGTCACGGCGCGCACGGCGCGCAGGTTCGCAATCCCCTCGATCCGGAGGCCGCGGGCGCCACCGTCGATCGCGGCCAGCGCAAAGGCCGCGACGATGTCGGGACGGTCCATCGGCCCGCCGGTGACGGGCTGGCAGGAGACGATGAGGGCGCCCCTGAGGTGCTCGATTCCTGGCAGCATGCCGTCGCCTTTGCTGGACAGAGAGACGCTACCAGAGGGAGACCGGTATGCAAGTCTCTTGCAACTGGTCTATACCATCCTCAGGCGCCGAGTTCGGTGAGAAAGTCGTAGCTTTCGCCGTTGTAGCGCGTCTCAGTGAATTCGACGGGCCGGCCATCGGCCAGAAGGCAGCGCCGTTCCACGATCAGAAGCGGGGCGCCGGGGTCGCTTTGCAGCAGTTCGGCATCGACCCGCGTCACCAGGCCCGCGCGGATGCGCTGCACGCCCCGGACGGGGGGCGAGCCGAGGCGCGAGAGCGCGTCATAGAGCGAATCGGTCACCAGTTCGCCCGAGGGCAGGATCGCCTGCGGCACGGCGGCGCGTTCGATGGCGATGGGCTGGCCGTCGGCCAGGCGGACGCGGACAAGGCGGACGATGCTGTCGCTGGCCGACAGGCCCAGCGCCATCGCCTCGGCCGGGCTGGGGGCGAGCGTGCGGCGCGACATCCACCGCTGGCCGGGTTCGATCCCGCGGGCGCGCAATTCGTCGGAAAAGCCGGTGAGGGTGGAGAGCATCTTTTCCACCCGCCGCGCGGCCCGCGTGGGTGCACCCTGCCGGCGGCTCAGGAGCCCGTCGGCAGAGAGTTCATCCAGCGCCCGGCGCAGCGTGACCCGGCTGATGCCCAGCCGCGCGGCCAGCCAGCGCTCGCTCGGCAGCCGCCCGGCGGGGCCGGCGATGCCCAGGCGAAGCGCCTCGGCCAGGGCATCATGCAGCCGGCGGTAAAGCGGGCGGGGGTCGTCCGCGCCAGAAAGCGAGGCGTCGATGAACCCGGCAAGCGCTTCGGTCGTGGCAATGTCGGGCACGGCGGGTCCTGTGGAGGAAGTCCGGAATGGTGCATACCAGTTGACGGTGTCGCCGCGGGCTTGTCCAGTCCTGTCGCTGCGACTCCCGCGGTCAGACCTGCGCTGCGGCGACCGCGGCCCGGGCCGCCGCGATCAGGGCGCGGCAGGCTGCGGCATCCGGGGCCGGGCCGTCGCGCAGGGCCTGGATATCGGCGGCCAGGCGGCCAAAGCCCAGCATCCCCGCCGCCCCCTTGAAGCTGTGCAGGTGCCGGTCGAGTGCCGCGCCGTCGCCCGTTTCGGCCGCGGCAGAGAGTGCGGCCCCGATTGCATCCAGTTCCGCGGCGAACCGGCCCAGCAGCTGCGCCACGGTTTCGGCTCCGATGATCCCGGCGAGCGCGCGCAGCTGGTCGGTTTCGCCCCCGGATGGCGTGGCGGGCGCGGCGGTGCCCTCGCTCTGGCCTGCCGCCGGCAGGGACAGGCCCTGCTCTGCCGGCGGGAGCGGTTGGGCCGGCGCCGGCAGCGGCGGGGAGGCGGCTTGCGGCTGCGGTCCGGCGTCGGGCACGGCGGCGCCGTCTCCGCGCGGCACGCCCAGCCGGAGGAGCAGCGCAGCGAGCTGTTCCAGCGTCACCGGTTTGGCCAGAAAGTCGTTCATGCCGGCCCGTTCGCAGTCGCGGCGGTTGCTGGTAAAGGCATTGGCCGTCACCCCAGCGATGGGAACGCGATGGCCGTTTTCCCGGATATCCTGGGTCGCTTCGATCCCGCTCTTGCGGGGCATCTGCATGTCCATGAGCACGATGTCATAGCGGCGGGCCGCTACCGCCTCGACCGCGGCCTGGCCATCCTCGGCCGTTTCCACGTCAAGCCCCAGGTATTGCAGGAGCCCGGTCAGAACCTCGCGGTTGATCGCATTGTCCTCGGCCAGGAGCACCCGGCCGCGGAAGGCCCCCCGCCCGGTCGGGGCGGCGACCTCGGTCTCGGGCGCGGGGGCGGCGGGAACAGGGGTCACGGGAATTTCGAACCAGAACAGGCTGCCCTGGCCCGGCGTGCTTTCGACCCCGATCGCGCCGCCCATGCCTTCGGCGAGCCTCTTGCAGATGGCGAGGCCGAGCCCGGTCCCGCCGTGGCGCCGGGTAAAGGACCCGTCGATCTGGCTGAAGTTGCGGAACAGGAGCGGCAGGCTTTCGGGCGCGATCCCGACCCCGGTGTCGCGCACCTCGATCCTGAGCCGGTCGGGCCCGGCAAAGGTGCCGGTCACGCTGACGCTGCCATGATCGGTGAACTTGATCGCATTTCCCGTCAGGTTGAGCGCGATCTGCCTGAGGCGCCCCGGATCGGTCACGATCCTGCCCCGCGGCATGGCGATGGTCAGGTCGAGCTGCTTTTTCTCGGCTGCCGGCGCGAGCACGGAGCGCAGCGTTTCCTCGACCATGAAGAGGTCGACGGAGGCGAGGTTCAGCGTGACCTTTCCCGATTCGAGCCGGCTGAAATCCAGGATGTCGTTGATGACGTCCAGGAGCAGGCTGCAGGCCGTCCGGATCACGCCGACATGGCGTTTCTGTTCCGGATCGAGGAGCCCGAGCGACAGTTTTTCCGCCATGCCGAGGATGCCGTTGAGCGGGGTGCGGATCTCGTGGCTCATCGTGGCAAGGAAGGTCGATTTCGCGGCATTGGCGCGGCTGGCACGCAGCGCCTGAAGGCGGCTGCGTTCCCGCAGGAGCTCCATCCGCCTGTTGGAGCGGCGGTTGTTGCGCAACTGCACCGCCAGAAGCACGGCAATCCCGAGAAAGACGACCACGATCAGCCCCACGGCCATGCCGAGGTCGAAGAACCGGTCACGTTCGGCCCGGCGTTCCTCGATCCGCAAGGTGGTCAGCGCGGCGTTGCTGCGCAGCGTCAGTTCCGCCATCAGGACCGCGATCTCGTCTGTCACGGGCTTGATCGCGCGCAGCTGCCCGGCAAGGTCCGGAGCGGCGGGGTCGATCGCGGCAAGCCGGTCGCCAAGCCCGGCGATCAGCGCGGTCGCACGGTCGCGGATCGGGTCGATCTGCTGGTCTTCGGGGTGGTTGCTCCCGAAGGCATCGGGATCGATCTGGGCAGTGCGGTCGCGCAGGCTGCCATAGACGGCCGAGAGTTCATCCAGGCGGTCCGGGTCGCCGGCGAGGATCGCCGCATCCACAAGCCACTTGAGTGTGACGGCATGACGGTCGGCCTGATAGGTGGTCCACATCATATCGTCGCGCAGGCCGGAGACTTCGGACGGGTCGGTGGACACGAGCCGGGCGAAGAGCACCCAGGAGGCCCCGACCAGCACGACGGCGTAAAGGCCAAGCACCCAGGTCGCCAGCATGAAGGGGCGCATCGCCGCTTCGCGCAGGCGCCGTCTGGCTGCCATGACGGGTCCTGTCCGGCGCCGGCCGGCCAGCCCCAGCAGGGTCCTGAGCGGATTGCCGTCTTGCGAAAGGGCCAGCATCCGCGCGCTCAGCCCCGCTGCGGCAGGTGGGCTGCCGGGACCGGGTCCCGCAGCCTGGCCCGGTGCGTTCTGGCCTGCCCGGCGGTTGCGGCGTGTGCCGGTGTCATCCCGATGCCCTTGCCGGTTCGGCAGAGGTGCCGGCCGTGCTGCCGATTTCCGTCAGGACAGGTTCGATCCGGTTCCACGACCTGATCAGCGCCCCGACGCAGGCGGGGTCGAAATGACTGCCCGACAGGCGCAGGATTTCCGCCCGCGCCCGCTGCGGTGTCCAGGCCGGCTTGTAGATGCGTTCCGAACAGAGCGCGTCGATCACGTCCGCGACCGCGACGATCCGCGCCGACAGGGGGATCTGCTCGCGCGACAGGCCGTGGGGGTATCCGGTGCCGTCCCAGCGTTCGTGATGGGCCAGCGCGATGTCCTGCGCCATGCAGACAAGGTCGCTGGTCCCGTCGCTCAGGATTTCGCCGCCGACGACGGTATGGCGGCGCATCACGTCCATTTCCGCCATGGTCAGCCGGCCCGGCTTGTTGAGAATCGCGTCCGGCACGGCGAGCTTTCCGGTGTCATGCAGCGGTGCCGCGAGAAAGAGGTTGTGGCAGAACGTGGTCGGCTGGTGCAGCGCCTGCGCGAGGTAGAGCGAAACGCGGGCGACGCGGGTGATGTGTTCGCCGGTCTGCCCGTCGCGGTATTCGATCGCGCGGGCAAGCCGCCAGATCAGTTCCTCTTCGCGTTCGGTGATGCGCCGCGTGGCGGCCCTGACTTCGTGGGCCAGGTGATAGGCGCGGTCCGCCAGCGCCCGCTGCGCCTGGCGCAGGTCCAGCAGGTTGCCGACCCTGAGCCGCAATTCGTCCGGGTCGGTGGGTTTGGCCAGGAATTCGGTCGCGCCGGCATGGATCGCCTCGAGCTTCACGGCGCGGTTGTTGTCGGCGGTGACCATGATGATCGGGACATGGCGGTAATCCGGAAGCTCGCGCAGGGCGCGGATGACCTCTGTCCCGGTCATGCCGGGCATCTGCTGATCGACGATCATGAGATCGAAGGCCCGGTGACGGCAGGCTTCGATCGCGGCAGCGGGATCGGCAAAGGCTTCGACCGAAAGGCCCGGCATGGATGACGTGATGCCGGCAAGCACGGCGCGGCTGATCGGTTCATCCTCGACAATACAGAGTTTCATGAACCCGTCACCGCAACACCCCGGCCAAGGCGGCCGCGTCCCGTCCTGGGGTGTATCAGCCGGGAGATTAAGAAAGCGTTGGTGCCGGTGCCGGGATCGCCGGCCGGCCCCGCAAGCGGTCAGCCCATCCGGGCGCGCAGGCTTGCGGGTCCGGCGTTGCCTTCCATCGGCCCCAGGCTTTCCACGGCAAGCGCGCCGGCGGCGGTGGCATGGGCCAGCGCATCGGCCAGGCCATGCCCGGCGGTATGGCGGGCCAGGAAGGTCGCACAGAAACAGTCGCCCGCACCCGTCGGGTCGACGACGCGGGCGGGACGTGCAGGCAGGGACAGCGTGCCGCCCGCGTCCATTCCGATGGCGCCGTCCGCGCCGCGCTTGAGCGCGACGGCGCGGGCCCCCGCGGCAAGGAGTGCCGGGGCCCAGTCGGCGAAGTCGGACCCGGGCCAGAGGACCGCGGCATCGGCATCCGAGGGCAGCACATAGTCGGCGAGCGCCACGAGCGCGCGGACGGTATCGGGATAGCCCGCATCGCGCATCAGTTCGGCGCGGATGTTGGGGTCGACCGACAGCGCGACGCCCGCGCGTTTGAGCCGCAGCGCGAGGTCGTGGAGCGTCGCCCGCATCGCCGGATCGCCGAGCGAGGAGCCCGAGATGTGGAAAAGCCGCGTCCCGGCGGCGAGGAAACCTGCCGCGGCCTGACCCGGTGCGGGCAGATGCGCGGCGGCGGACTGCGCGATGTTGAAGACGAAATCCCGGCTGCCGTCGGGATTGTAGGCGACATGGGCGGTGCCGGTGGGCAGCCCGGTCAGGATCGGGATCAGCCGGTCGTCCACGCCGGCCGCGCGCAGCCGGTCAAGGATGACGCGGCCGAAGGCGTCGTCGCCGACCGCGCCGGCAAAGACGGCGCGCCCGGTCATCCGGGCGGCCTGGTCGATGAAGATGCCCGGCGCGCCCGAGGGGAAGGGCCCGGCATAAAGCGCAGGCCGCAGGTGGCGGCCGCCTTGCGTGGTGCAGACGAATTCCACCAGCAACTCGCCCGCCGACGCGATCATCCGGGGTGTCTCTGCATGGTGCCGACCTTTCCGTCCTTGCACCTCAGGCCTAGGCTGCGCCCTGCCCGGGGGCAAGGGTCCCTGCGGCAGAACGGCGCGGCGCGAATCGCTTGACGGGGGGCGGCGGGAAATCTAACGCTTCGGAACGTTCCAAAGAGAAGGTTTCCGATGCGCTGGACTCTGGTCGGGGCAAGCACGATTGCGGCGGAGCATGTGATCGGCGCGATCCGCGCGACCGGCGGGCGGATCGGGCATGTCGTCAGCACGTCGCCTGAACGTGCGGCGGCCTTTGCCGCGATGCACGGCATTCCCGGCCATGGCACCGACCTTGCCGCCGCGCTCGCCGGGCCGGGGGATGCGGTCTACATCTCATCGACCAACGAAAAGCACCGCGACCAGGCGCTGGCCGCCATCGCGGCGGGGCGGCATGTGCTGTGCGAAAAGCCGCTGGCGATGACGCTGGCC